>JAISYZ010000021.1 GCA_031269545.1 Prevotellaceae bacterium | reverse complement strand
TCAACAGGTTATCAACGAGTTATTGACAGACATACGATTTGCAAATATTACAATAATCATATAACTTTGTGGACAGAAAAATTTGACCTATAATATAAATTATAAGTCAAAAAAAATTTTTTGAGAAGTGTTAAAAACAATAGATAATTGACAATTTGCAAACAGATAAATAAAAATGTTTTACAAAATTAATAGAAGAAAAATAACTGCATGACAAAAAGCACTTTATTATCTCTTTCAACCGTCCTGAAAATGCTCAGGAAATTTACAAAGAACGCTGGCAGATTAAAACTGCTTTCAGAGCCTTTAAAAATCAAAAAACACAAACATCTCGCTAAAAGCCTGTTTCAGTATGGTTTACAAAAATTGCAAATATCTTGCTTAGCCCGCTCGCCAAATGTAAATATTAATCTCTTTAATTTTTTGTCATGTAATAAAAATTAATTTTATACCTTTATACCGTCAAATTAAAAAAACACACAATTAATAAAATATAGAACATGAAAAAATATTTTGATATTTTCAAAAACAAATGGGTAAAGTTTGGGACAGTTTCATTCCTGTACATCCTTTTTGTGATATGGCTTCGCAGCCCTTTGTGGCTTTTAGGATTAGCCGTTATTTATGATATTTACATCAGCAAAAAAGTAAAATGGGCATTCTGGAAAGATAAAAACGGCGAAGCAAAAGGCTTGCGCGGCTGGATAGATGCAATAATTTTTGCTGTCGTAGCGGTAACTTTTATACGAATGTTTTTTGTTGAAGCATACACAATTCCTACAGGTTCGATGGAAAAATCACTGTTGATCGGCGATTATCTCTTTGTTGATAAAGTAACTTACGGACCGAGAATACCGAATACTCCGCTTTCGTTTCCGCTCGTTCACAACGTATTGCCGCTAACACAAATCACAAAATCATATCTTGAATGGATAAAATGGGATTATAAACGTCTTGCAGGTTTTCGGAAAGTGAAACGCGACGATATTGTCGTTTTCAATTTCCCGCATGGCGACACTGTCTTAATTGACGATCCCGCAGCAGATTTTTATGCTTGGAGACGCGGGTTCGGCAAAAATTACATACTCAAAAAAAGCGATTATAAGGTACGCCCTGTCGATAAAAAAGATCATTACGTAAAACGCTGTATTGCAATTCACGGCGATACGGTGAAAATAATTGACGGCGATGTTTATGTTAACGGCGAAAAACAAAAAGATATTCCTCGAAAACAGTACAGATACAGGATACAAACAGACGGAAGAGCAATACCCAACAAAGTATGGAACGACATGGACATTTCGATAAGCGATCGCAAAAATGCCTTTAATGGAATTACGCTTACCGCCGAAAATTTCGAGAAAATAAAAAACATGCCTAATGTTGTAAGTATCGAACGGGTGAAAAATGATCCCGATCCTTCATTGTTTCCTTTTGCTAAACAATATAACTGGGATATCGATAATTACGGACCAATATGGATACCACAAAAAGGAACAACTGTCGAACTTACGCTTGATAATCTTCCGCTTTATCAGCGAATAATTGATATTTACGAAAACAACGATTTGGCAATAAAAGATGGAGAGATTTTTATCAACGGCGAGAAAACAAACACTTATACCTTCAAAATGGATTATTACTGGATGATGGGCGACAATCGGCACAATTCACTGGATTCGCGCTACTGGGGATATGTTCCCGAAGACCATGTCGTAGGAAGACCAATGTTTATATGGTTTTCTTCGGATCCTGAAAAATCGTTTCCGAAAAACATACGCTGGAACAGACTTTTCAAAGGAATAAAATAAAAATAAAACAGAAATTATATGAAAAACATTCTGACGGTAATACTGATTATACTGATCGTAACAGTTCAAAAATCAACAGCATGTACGTCCGCAATAATTACAGGCAAAGCAACGCATGATGGGCGTCCGCTAATGTGGAAACATCGCGACACGGGAACTGAAAACAATCGAATAATTTATGCACAGGGCGCTAAATTTTCGTACATCGGACTAACCAACAGCAACGATATAAAAAATGAAGAAATATGGGCGGGAACAAACAGCGCAGGATTTTGTATTATGAATACAGCATCATACAATCTTAAAGATGTGGACGATAAAACAGAAAGCAAAGACCGCGAAGGAATAATAATGCGAATGGCTCTCGAATATTGCGCCACAATCAGCGATTTTGAACATTTTCTTGATACCGTAAAAAAACCTTTGGGAATTGAATCAAACTTCGGAGTCATAGATGCAAACGGCGGAGCGGCATATTACGAAGCCAACAATTTTACATATACAAAATACGATGCCAATGACCCTGAAATTGCTCCGAATAATTATATAATCAGAACAAATTATTCGTGTTCGGGACGTGAAGATGCAGGAATGGGCTACATAAGATACGAAAATGCGAAATATCTTTTTGAAAACCGTCAAAGCGAAAAATTTACGCCCGAATGGATATTTTCTTCGGCTTCGCGCTCGTATTATCATTCGCTTTTAAGTTGCGACCTGCAAACCGCAATGCCCGAATATGCAATAGATCAGGATTATATTCCGCGCCGAAGTTCGGCGGCAGCGATTATATTTCAAGGCGTAAAGCCAAACGAAGCGGCAGAACGTACCACAATGTGGACAGCGCTCGGATTTCCGCCATGTTCTGTTGCCGTACCTCTTTGGGTAAAAGGCGGCGATAAACTGCCCGAAATAATGCTAAAAGCCGACAATAACAATAATTCGCCATTATGCAATAAAGTAGTCGCTCTGAAACATAAAGTATTTCATATTGAGCGCGGAAACGGTGAAAAATACATGAATTTTTCTTTGCTGTACAACGAAAAGGGAACAGGAATAATTCAAAAAATAAAACCTTACGAGAAGGAAATTTTTGAAGAAACACATAAGAAAATCAATGAATGGAATACATCATCGTGGAACGCAGAAAATATTCATGCTTACTATAAATATTTAAACGAAAAAATCATAAAAATATATAAAGACTTATTTGACTTATAATTTGTCAATATATTTTAATTTACATTTTTCGACACAACAATGACAAAGCATAAAAATCGGTATGTTTGTCAATGGCGTATTTATCTCTGGCATGTTTTCGTAAACCTGTTAAATTGTTGCCAGACTTGCTCAAAACGGATATTTCTTTTAACAAAAAACATAATCAGAAAATTGGCGATTGATGTGAACATAAAAAACAATATTATCAAATAATACTGTTTTTTTACACTAAATTTGCAAAAAAATTTGTTTTACATAAAAGAAATCTATAATTTTGCAAGCGATAATATTATTTTTTAAAAAATGCATGATAATTCACATAAAAACAAAGGTACAATATCGGCTATTAAAAACAGCTCCGATTCGGTATTTCGATTGATTGACATAAGTATGCTCACAAGCGAAACTAATTTCAATGCAATAAATCAGAAACTGAATTATTATGTGCGCAGCAAAAAAATACTATGTCCGCGTCGAGGAATATATTCAAAATTAACATTCTCACACGAAGAGCTTGCAAATAAAATATATACGCCTTCATATATTTCACTCGAACATGTTCTTAAAAAAAACGGAATCATATCGCAAGCCGATGATACAATAACATCTGTATGTTATTTATCGCGACAAATAAAAGTTGCCGACCAAACATTTTCATATCATAAATTCAAAAGAGAAATATTGATTAATCCGTTGGGAGTAGAAAGAATAAACAATGTCAACATGGCAAAGCCTGAAAGAGCATTTTTGGATTTGCTGTATTTGGGGAAAAAATACGATTTCAACAACATCGATACTCTTAAAAAAAATCTTATAAACCAAATATTGCCGATATACAAGTCAAAAAAACTGTCTAAATTTGTGAAAAACCTGTTCCAAAATGATTGATATAAATAAATACAGATTCTTAGTAATACAAATATTAAAAGATATTTATTCCGATATTAAACTGGCTAATTATCTTGGGCTTAAAGGCGAAACGGCATTAATGCTTTTTTATAATTTGCCACGCTGTTCGGTTGATTTGGATTTTAATTTACTTGATCACAGTACAGAAAAATATGTTCTTGAAAAAATAAAAAACATCCTAATGCAATACGGAAATATTTTTGATTTGGCAATTATATTTTTCGGGCAAACAATAACATTAAGTTACGGCGCAGGGAACAGAAGATTAAAAATCGAAATCTCAAAACAGGAATCCAACAATAATTATGAAATAAAAAACCTTTTGGGAATAAGTATGCGAGTGATGAGTATCAACGATATACTCGCTCACAGATTATGCGATTTGTCGGATTCAATAGCAGCATTCAACAGAAGCATTTTCGACGTATGGTTTCTTCTGCATAAAAATATAAAGGCAAACAAACTGATTGTCGAAACAAGAACGAGGATGAACTTGAAAGATTATATGCAAAAATGTGTAAATAAACTTGAATCAGTCGAAGACCATGAATTGCTTGACGGAATGGAAGAATTTGTCAATAATCGTATAAAAAATCTTATAACTACAACATTACGTACAGAAACTATCAGACTGTTGAAACGCAGCAAAGACGAGATTGCTTTGTAAGATATTTCGTATTCAGTTTATTCGATATTGCACACTGCAAACATCAGCAAGGCAGAACGCCGTAGCCAATCCAGACTTACGACTATTCCCGATTGCTTTGTACGCTTGTGATGGTGGCTTTAATCTTTGTTATCTTCTTATCCAAAATAACCCAACGTGCCCAATGCTACTAATATTATGACAGCAAGTACGAAGTCTATAATACCAAGTATCAATCCTGTAATACTTAACCCTTTGTTTTTTTCCTGACGACTCATCCCGACCGCTCCGAAAATAATAGCCAGCAAACCAAGTATAATTCCTGCAAAAAACAGTCCTACAATACCACAGCAAAGCGCTGCTATACCCATATTCGATGACTTAGGCGGCGGCGTATATCCTCCTCCCGAAGATACTCCTACTATTGTAGCGTTGCCGCCAATCGTTGAGTCTGAAAAATAACTCATCCATGGCAAAGTAGTATTGCCGATTCTAATTATATCAGAGGAATTTAAACGGATTTGCCCATGTCGCCGCTGACCGTTTACAAAAGTTCCGTTAGTCGAATTATTATCTACCAAACTGAAATTACCATAATCATCCCGAATTATTTGGCAATGATTTTTCGACACTAAGGAGTCGTTGATTACAACATTGTTTCCGGAGTTGCGCCCTATTGTTATTACTTTCATATATTTGTATTTTAATAATTTGCGAATTAATTTTCTGTTGAAAGAGAATTTATTTATACAGTTATTACTTCAATAACAGAATTCATGAATTTGCATGACAGTAAATACCTTAATCATTATTCCAAATTTTTAATATGTCCTGTCTATTGTCCTGAAAATATAGTTCAATTGAAAATCAATATTTTGGTACGCAGCATTTTCTTTTATAACAAAACGTTTAAAAGGAATATCATCAGAATTGGCTTGTTTGTCAATATGCGACACTTCCCATTCCTGTCTGTCATCATTGAATTTGAATTCAATATATTTTGCCTTATCTACCGTATTTACGTGATCTTTAAACAAACTTAACGGAGAACTGCTGTTTCGTTCTATATTGTATGTTACTTTAAATGTTATTGAAATTGTTTTTGCAGCAGGCTTAAATTTGACAACATATCCGTATGAATCGGATATTTTTTTATTAACGATGCTTTCCTGATTTACCTTTGTATTCAATCTGCCAATTTCAATCCCATCTTCTTTTATTACAATATCATTTACAGTAACCCAAGAATCTTTGTTCATTTTTTTCTTTTTATTAGTATTAGTAGCAGAAAAAAACATGTCGGTAATTATCAGTTCAGCCTCCTGTTTTTCTTTTTGCCTCTGGTCTTTTATTACCTGATTAATACTGTCTTGCCTTCTTTGCTCCTGTTTCATTAATTCGTCATCACTGACAGTGTTATCCGGTGTCGGTTTAGGATTAGTCTTACTAATCGACGGTTTAGGATTAGTCTTACCAATCGACGGTTTAGGATTAGGTTTTTTTATTTCATCCGTTGACTGTGCTTGAATACTGCTGCATAAGAAGCAACCTAAAATAATTGCGATAAACGCTAAATGTTTAATAATAAATTTTGATTCCATAATTTAATAATTTAAAACTTGTTTAATATGTTTTAGTTAATTTTTCGTTTTTTAATATGCAAACCGAATCAAATTTTGTGTTAAATTCGGATTCGTCCATTTTTTTTACAAATTCGTTATCTTTCCATTCGCCTCTTTCGATTTCGCCTGAAGAATATTTATAAATTCCAAGTCCGTTTCGTTTTCCGTTGGCAAACTGCCCTTTATAATTTGCTCCGCTTGCGTATGTAAGCACGCCGCATCCGTTGAATGTATTATCGACAAAATCGCCTTCGTATCTGTTTCTGTTCTTGTAGCGCAATGTTCCCTGTCCGCTTCTTTTTCCATTTTCCCATTCTCCGTTGTAAGAGTTTCGTTCATATTGATCTTTATCATCGAATACTGCCCTTCCCAATAATCCATGCGGAATACCATCTTTTAATGTTCCGGTATATTTAAATATCTCTCCGTTGATGTCAAAAATGGAATCCTTGACTTCTTCAATTGCACTTGCGGCAGATTCAATTTGCTCATAGCCATAGTTGATACTGCTTTCTGATGAACGCACTAAAGTAATAAATATGACAACTGCGGAAACAAAAATGATAATTAATGCAATCAGCAGGAATTTGCTTTTTCGAGATTTGTCTGTGGCATGTGTTGTATTCCATTTTTTATTTTTCAACAAATCGTTCATAAATTCGTCAACAGTTTGATGCCTGTTTTCCGGTTTGAGTTCCATCGCTTTCATAATAGTACGATTAACATCGTCAGGTATGGTAGCGACAAATGTTTTGGGTGCGGGCAAAGTTTCCATAGTTCGGTCGGTAGCCGGCAGAGGTTTTTGTCCTGTCAAAGCAAAATAATACACTGCTCCCAAAGAATAAATATCCGAATAAGCGCCTTTGCGACTTGTGGTCGAATATTGTTCCAGAGGTGCATATCCCTGAGTAAGTATTGAGGTATGCTGTTGCGTTTTGTCGTGTACAAATTCGCGAGCCGAGCCGAAGTCTATCAATATTGCATGATAATCGGGAGTGATAATGATGTTGTCGGGTTTGATATCACGGTGCAGGATATTTTTCGAGTGAACATAGCCTACCGCTCCTGCTATTTGCGAGAGATAGTTTATCGTTTGTTCATAATCCAGCGTTCCACGTGTTTCCACAAGTTTTTGCAGAGTTTGTCCTTCAATAAACGGCATAACCATATATGAAGTATTGTTTTCCTCAAACACGTCAATTACCTGCACAATATTAGGATGTTTAAGCGCTGCAAGCGTTTGTGCTTCTTCAATAAATTTTTTCTTGTATTTTTCGTAAACATTTTCGTTGATGCCTTGCAACAAAACAGTATGTGCCTGTGTGTTGCGTATGCAATAGCCGTTTATAAAAAATTCTTTGACAGCAACAATGCGGTTTAGTCCGCTTTGACGAGCATAGTATGTTATGCCAAAACCGCCTGCGCCAATCATGCGCTCAATAGTATATTTGCCACCGCCGAGCGTTGTGCCGGCAGCAAGTTCGCGAAATGAGTTTGTTGTGTTATTTTCCATTTTAATATTTTATATTTTTTTATTTTATGCGTTTAAATATTCTGTTTGCTACATACTGTCGTCCCCATGGGGCTGTATTTCCTTTGTCATCAAGTGTTAATGTGTTATTTGTAAATGAAAAAACTGTTTCATCGTTAATACCGTCTAAATTACAAATCCACCATTGTCGTTTTTTATCATTATAAAGATACAGGTGATTGCTGACATCATTTGTCCCATTATTGTAATAAGTCGTTGATTTTACAATACCTTTATCAGTAAATTCAAGTGCCGTTTTTCGATCCCATGTCCGAAATGGAAATTGTACCATTATCGTGTTGAACCAACTGTGCATGATGACGCGACACCTGTGGCAAATCAAATACAATGTCGTTG
This sequence comes from Prevotellaceae bacterium, assembly GCA_031269545.1. Taxonomy (GTDB): domain Bacteria; phylum Bacteroidota; class Bacteroidia; order Bacteroidales; family UBA932; genus JAIRKV01. The sequence continues at coordinate 12,326 of JAISYZ010000021.1, read as the reverse complement.
TTAGGGGTTCTTCCTATTGTTATTATTTTCATAATTTTTATATTTTCTTCTAATTACCTGCTATGATTGAAACTACGGTAATAATCACACTAATGACAAGCAAGATGCCGACAACTATTTGCCAGTTATTTGCTTTTTTAATTATTTTCATTTGTTCTTCAATATCATCATCCAGTTCCTGCTCCATTTTATCAAGATATTCGTTGCTCATATTCGCAATATTATACTCATCTTCGCTGACTCTGTAATGATCATTATATGTCGAAAAATAACTTCGCCAGGGTAAGGTCGTATTTCCAATTCGAATAACGTCATTCACATTAAGATGCACTTCGCCTTTTACCTGTCTGCCATTTACAAATGTGCCATTCGTAGAACCGAAATCCGCTAAGCGAAAATTACCATAATCATCCTGAATAATTTGCAGATGATGACGCGAAATTTTTAAATCGTTGATTACAATATCGTTTTCCTGACCTCTTCCTATTGTTATTATTTTCATAAATAATTGATTAATACAATTCTATTATTTTTTCGGCAAACAAGGCAAGCAGTATAAATATTACGGCTACCGTAATGGCAAAATTTGCCATTACCTTTCCCGCTTTTGAAAGACTGTTGTCTTTTTCAATTGTGCTGTCAACAATATCGGTAACTATTCCTAATACTAATGCCGCAATCATTGGCACCCATTGTCCGCCTATTCCAAAATAACCTTTTAAATATATCGGGAATAATTTTAGCGAACCTTCCATGCCGCCAAACATACCGGCAACCTGATTGCCAAATGAAGTCAAATAGTTGATAACGATATAACCGATTAGCCCTAATGAAGCAAGTCCTAAAAGCAATACAACCGTTCCAATAGAACTGGTTGAATTTGTTCTTTCTTCCACATCTTCGAAGTCGGGCGCTGGCGGAACTGCCGACCATGAAAAATAACTGATCCACGGCAGCGTGGTGTTACCTATGCGAATGATATCGCCTTGTTGAAGATAAGATTCGCCGTTTCTTTTTTGCCCGTTAACAAACGTGCCGTTTTTCGAGCCAAAATCCGCTAAGCGAAAATTACCATAATCATCCTGAATGATTTGGCAATGATGACGCGATACTAAAGGATCGTTGATTACAATATCATTTGCGGGATTGCGCCCTATTGTTATTACTTTCATATTCTTATATTAATTAAAATTTTTCTTAATTCTGCCGCAAATTCCTCGCACCGAGGATATCTTTCCCAATAGTTTGTATGCATTGCTTTTTCCAAAACAGGCTGGAAAGCGGGATTGATATGCGAATAATAATCTCTTGCTTGGGGAATATTGTTTTCCTTGATTTTTCGCCATATTTCGGTATGTGTATTACCCGTAAAAGGCAGTCTGTTGGTAAGCATTGTGAAAAGCGTTACTCCCAATGCAAAAATATCGGTATAAGCGCCAAGTTCGCCCTTTTCAAACTGCTCGGGAGGCATAAATGCAGGTGTGCCGCAGGTTTTCAGATTATTACTTTTGTCGTTTATTTTGGCTGAAATGCCCATGTCGAGTATTTTTATGCGTCTGTCGGGCAGCACCATAATATTGTTGGGCTTAATGTCGAGATGCAGCATGTCGTTGTTGTGCAAATAGCCAATGGTATCCAATATTTGCAGAAACATTGGTATAGCCACTTCTTCGGGCATTGGTCCTGTCCGTGTGCGCTGGTACTCATCAAGCGGAGTACCTTCAATGTATTCCATAACAAGATAAAACTGTCCTCTGTCTTCTACAAAATCTACCAATTTGGTAATATTAGGATGCGAAAGATAGAGATAATGGTTTGCCTCTTCGCGGAAACGCTGCAATATAAACTCATCTTTTGCGCGGCTCGGATAAATGGCTTTTATTGCCACAGAAAAACCGCTACGCAAATCTATACCCCAATAAACCACAGCTGTACCGCCCGAATTAATTACGCGGTCGATATGGTAATAAGGTATTTTAGGAAGTTCGCTCATGGCTGTTGATGTTTTTGTGCTGTATCTGCCGTTTGAACAGATTGCGCCTGTTGCTCTTTAATTATCATTTCTATCTCTTTAATTATTTTTTGTTTATCTTCGTTGTCGGCGGTATTAAACCGTTCTTGAAAATCTGTTTTTTTATCGGGAGAAATAAATTTATTGTTTATTATACTGTTAAAACTGTTTGTCAATTCATTTGCATCCTTTTTAGAAGTAGCAGATTCATCTGTAACTTTATTCAATATCTTTTCTTTTTCCATATTGTTTGCCTTATTGAATTGTTGAAGAATAAAAGTTTTATAATCTTTGACTTCTTTTGGTTTAATAAATTTCAATTTTTCACAAACCTTTTTACAGTCTTTTTCGGAAAGTTCAAGCAGGTTTTCGGAAAATTTGAAAGTCAAATCGGTTGCTTTTTGTGCCTCTGCTTTTTCTTTTTGTTCTTTACTTAACTCTTCCTGCGTTTTAGTTACGCTTTCTTCCAATGTTTTATTTTCGTCTGATAAACTTTTCTTTTCGCCTTCCAAACTTTCTTTTTCTTTTTCCAAATTTTTTATTTTTGCTTTGGCATCATCCAGTTCTTTGGCTTTTTTATCGGCTTCGGTTTGTGCTTTTTTTGCTGCTTCCTGCGCTTTTTCTGCAACTGCCTGATCTTCTTTCGATTTTGAAATCAATGCTTTCCTTGTCGCGGCTTCTGCTTCGACTCTCAATTTGTCTGCATTGCTTTGTGCTTCTTCAACTTCTTTTCGTTTTTGTTCTGCCAGCGCATTTGCTTCACTTTCGGCTTTTTGTTTGGCTTCCGTTTCAATTCTTTCATTTTTGGCTTTGTTGACAAAATAAAATGTAGCGCCTCCGCCTGCTAACAGAAGTACAACGACTGCTGCAATAATCCATGTTTTGCGGCGCCGTTTTGTTTTTTTATGTATAAGTGCAGATTCTGCTTCTTGTGATTGATATGTTGATTGCTGCTGCAAAAAATATTCCTGCCAAACAACAGCCGTATCGCCTATTCTAACTGTATCGTTAGGATTTAAAACCACTTCGCCTGTTACTTTTTTACCATTGACGTAAGTGCCGTTGGTCGAATTTAAATCAACCAGTACGAAATTACCATTATCGTCTTGAATTATTTGCAAATGATTGCGCGACACTTTTGAGTCGTTTACTACAACTTCGTTACTTGTGTGCCGTCCGAATGTTATTATTTTCATATTGAATTATTTTTTATGTAACTGTTTTTCTGTCTTCTCTGTCTTCTCTGTTTTCTCCCTTTGTGGAGTTTTTATTGAATCTATTTTAGATTGCCACTTTGTAATACTGTCGTTTAATTTGATACTTCTGGCATCTAATTCATCTTGTTGGGACTTTAATTGTTCTATTTCTTCTTTTTCACTTTGAATTTCAGCTTCCAAATTTGCAATGGTTTCAGTATTCTTCGTAGCAGTTTTATTTATATTCAACTGCTTCGTTTGATTATCTATTGTTCCTTCAATTAACGTTATTAATTTATTAAAGTGATCAATACTATCCTTTAATCTCGAATCCTGTTTTTTAAAGTCGGCGATTTTGTCTTCCAATTTTTTAATTTCAACCTTTGTCGGTTTTACATTTTTATAATAGTCTATGCCTATATATCCTCCAATAATCAATACTAATGCAAGCGCTGCCGCCGCCGCTATTTTTGCCCATTGCACCGATTTTGATTTAGACGGTTTTCTATAAGCAGGCGTATAGTCGTTACCGTTCAGTTCGGTGATTTTATACTGGCTTTCGGCAAGTCGAATCAGTTGTGCTGTAACGTTGTCTTTACCGCCGTTTTCCAAAGCAAGATCTATCAGTTCGTTCACTTTTTTTTCTAATGAAGCGTTTTTTCTCAACACCGATTCTATGGTTGCGTCGTCAATCATACCCGACAAACCGTCACTGCAAATCAGAAAAATATCATTTTTAGCAGGCAAAACGGGTCGGGCGCAGACTGTAGGTTTTATGTCTTCTTTTATGCCCAAGGCTTTGAGTATAATATTTTTCTGCGGATGATTTTCGGCATCTTCGTCTCTAATTTCGCCGCTGTCTATAAGTCCCTGCACAAAAGAGTGATCTTTGGTAATACGGTGCAGCAAGTTCTCTTTGTCTGCATACAGATAAATGCGGCTATCGCCTGCGTGGGCTATCCATGCTTCGTCGCTTGTTACAAGTAATATACAAGCCGTAGTTCCCATGCCTTTGAGTTCGGGATTTTCCTTTGCCGTGCCTAAAATTTGCATATTGGCAAAAACCAGAGCATCATTCAACGCCTGTTTTATGTTTGAATATTTTTCTTTTGAAAGATATTCAATGATTTTGTCCACTCCGATTTTCGAAGCGGTAGCGCCTCCTACATGTCCGCCCATGCCGTCGCATACTACAAAGAGGTTCCCGTTTGGTGTCTGGGCGAAACCGCAATTGTCTTCGTTTGCCTTTCGTACTAAACCGACATTTGAACAGAGCGATTTGTCGGCTATAAAATCTAATTTTAATCCCATAATTTTTATCTTTTAATTTTTTGATTATTTGTTTCGAGCCTGTCGATAAATCTGTTACAGTTTGGCTGCGCCGAACTTAACTTTCTCATGGCGTTCTCTTAATTGTTAATTGTTAATTATTAATTATTAATTACTCATAATATTCTATTTCCCGCTCGATGATTGAGACTGCCTTATTTGCCTCGCCTTTATATTCGACTGCTTCTATCCAGTTGCTCTTGCTGTCATACCTGTATTTATAAGTATCTTTACTGACTAAACTGCCGTCTGATCCATATCTGTTTTCTTCAATTTGCTTTCCTTTGTCGTCATATTTATAAGTATATTTATAGAATAAACTGCCGTCTGAATAATATATGTTTTCTTCAATCCTGTTTCCTTTGGCGTCATATTTATAAGTATCTTTACTGTATAAACTGCCGTCTGATTTATAGCCGTTTGCTTCAATCTGATTTCCTTTGGCGTCATATTTAAAAGTATATTTACTGCATAAACTGCCGTCTGAATAATAGCTATTCATTTCAATCTGATTTCCTTTGGCGTCATATTTTATCAAATCACCATAGTTATATATATTTCCTTTGGTTATTTCGCCAAATTTCTCTATAACATTGTATTCAATTGTTCTTATACTGTAAACCTTGCCATTCAAGCCGTTTCTGTCCAAATCGGTTTTCTTTATACTGGTTAATGGAATAATATCTTCGTTCACTTCGTTTTTTTTCAGCGCTGTTTCTTTTTCAGCAATGGAATTTCCTGTGGTAACAAGTCGAACGCGCACTCCACTGCTGTACGATTTTCCTGCAATCATATATACTTCATTCCGTAAACCTGTTTGGTTGCGGTGTGATTGCATGGCTTCGAGTTCTTCGTTCGTTGGTAAGCGCCAGTCGTCGTAGCCGTAGCCTGCCGATTTGTTTATACCTGCAATAGCGTTTACAGGCTCTGAAGAAAAAATACCGATATCTGAAGGATATACATGCAAATAACCGTAGAGAGTTACAAGGGTTTTAGTTTTTTTCCTTTCATCCGGGTTTTGCGCTTTTTTGTCCAAATCGGTTTTCTTTATACTGGTTAATGGCGTTTTCCCATTATCGGTTTTTGTCCTTTCATCCGGGTTTTGCGCTTTACAGATATTTGTAAAACCTATTGCCATTACAGCAACTGCCATTACTAAAATTTTCTTTTTCATATTCTTATTTATTTGTTTGTCATTTCGAGCTTGTCGAGAAAGCTGTTACAGTTTGGCTGCGCCGAACTTAACTTTCTCATGGCGTTCTCTTAATTGTTAATTATTAATTGTTAATTATTAACTGTTATTTTTTTTATTCATAATATTCTATTTCCCGCTCGATGATTGAGACTGCCTTATTTGCCTCGCCTTCATATATGACTGCTTCTATCCAGTTGCTCTTACTGTCATACCTGTATTTATAAGTAGATTTATTGTGTAACCTGCCGTCTGATTTATAGTAGTTTTCTTCAATTTTATTTCCTTTGGCGTCATATTTATAAGTATCTTTACTGACTAAACTGCCGTCTGATTTATGCCAGTTGTCTTCAATTTTATTTCCTCTGGCGTCATATTTATAAGTATATTTACTGACTAAACTTCCGTCTGAATTATAGCCATTCGTTTCAATCTGATTTCCTTTGTCGTCATATTTATTAGTAAATTTATCGAATAAACTGCCGTCTGAATTATAATTGTTTTCTTCAATCATATTTCCTTTGGCGTCATATTTATAAGTATATTTCCTGAATAAACTGCCGTCTGAATTATAATTGTTTTTTTCAATCTTATTTCCTTTGGCGTCATATTTATAAGTAAATTTATCGTATAAACTGCCGTCTGAATTATATTTATTCGTTTCAATCCAGTTTCCTTTGGCGTCATATTTATAAGTATATTTATATCTTAAACTGCCGTCTGATTTATTATACCTGTTTTCTTCAATTTTATTTCCTTTGGCGTCATATTTTATCAACTTGCCACATTTATAACATATATTTCCTTTGGTTATTTCGCCAAATTTCTCTATAGCCTCGTATTCAATTTGTCTTATACTGTAAACCTTGCCTTTCAAGCCGGCTCTGTCCAAATCGGTTTCCTTTATACTGGTTAATGGCGTTTTCCCATTATCGGATTTTTTCCTTTCATCCGGATTTTGCGCTTTACAGATATTTGTAAAACCTATTGCCATTACAGCAACTGCCATTACTAAAACTTTCTTTTTCATTTTCTTATTTATTTTATTTGTCATTTCGAGCCTGTCGATAAATCTGTTGCAGTTTGGCTGCGCCGAACTTAACTTTCTCATGTCGTTCTCTTAATTGTTAATTGTTAATTATTAATTGTTAATTATTAATTATTAATTATTAATTATTAATTACTCATAATATTCTATTTCCCGTTCGATGACTAAGATTGCCTTATTTGCCTCGCCTTCATATTCGACTACTTCTATCCTGTTGTTATTACTGTCATACCTGAAATTAGTATATTTCCTGCCTGAACTGCCGTCTGATTTATAGCAGTTGTCTTCAATCTTATTTCCTTTGTCGTCATATTTATAAGTATATTTATCTTTTAAACTGCCGTCTGAATTATAACGGTTCCATTCAATCAGATTTCCTTTGTCGTCATATTTATAAGTATATTTATATCTTAAACTGCCGTCTGATTTATACCAGTTTTCTTCAATTTTATTTCCTTTGTCATCATATTTATAAGTAGATTTCCTGACTAAACTGCCGTCTGAATTATAGCCATTCGTTTCAATCTGATTTCCTTTGGAGTCATATTTATAAGTAGATTTCCTGCCTGAATCGTTTTCTTCAATCTTATTTCCTCTGGAGTCATATTTATATTTATAAGTAACTGTATAATATAAACTGCCGTCTGATTTATAATAGTTTTTTTCAATCTTATTTCCTTTGTCATCATATTTATAAGTAGTTTTACTGCCTAAACTGCCGTCTGAATTATATTCATTCCATTCAATCTGATTTCCTTTGTCGTCATATTTATAAGTAGATTTACTGCGTAAACTGCCGCTTGGATTATATTCGTTTTCTTCAATACAATTTCCTGTGGTGTCATATTTTATCAAATCACCATAGTTATGTATATCTCCTTTGGTTATTTCACCAGATTTCTCTATAGCCTTGTATTCAATTGTTCTTATACTGTAAACCTTGCCATTCAATCCGGCTTTGTCCAAATCGGTTTTTTTCCTTTCATCCGAGTTTTGCACTTTACAGCCGTTATTTAAACCAACTGCTATTACAGCTACTAAAATTAATATTTTCTTTTTCATTTTCTTATTTATTTGTTTTACGTCCGTTCATGTGCGGACTTTTGTTTATAAATTAAATTTATTTTCCTTATTCTGTTAAAGTCTATTTTCAAGTTGCTTATATATTTAATTATTTTTTTGTATATTAAGAGATATTATTACTATATCATTTGACGCATCGCATCCAACTGTTATTATTTTCATATTTCGTTATTTATCAAGTGAATATTCATCCCAAAAACTTTCCGGTAAATACACGTTTTCAATATGGATTGCTTCACGAAAAAGCGGGGCGATTTCTGCGGGCGTAAATCCTGCAATGCCACAGCCGATTTCGGTAACGAGAAATTTCAGTTCAGGGTGAGAGCGAGCAAAGACAAGAAACTCATCAACGTATGGTTTAATGGTTTCTATGCCGCCTTGCATTGTGGGGATTGCATAGGTTTGTCCGTGCAAGCCTACGCCCTGTCCCCATACTGCGCCAAATTTATCAAAAGCAAAACGAGCCGCACCTCCGCCGTGAAACCCGGCAAGGTTGCTGCCAAAGACAAAAATTTCGTCTTTTGCCAATGTGCTGATCCTGTTTGATGAAATGCGTTTTGTATTCATTTTACTATGTGTAAAAAAGTTTTACTTTCGATTTTAATCCAATTGCTTCCAAACAACTAACGCCGTTTTTCTTAATTTCTATAAATAAAAAGTTATCACAGCCTCGCCAAGTCCGATAATATCACCGCTTTTCAGCGCTGCATGTGTTACAAACTGTCCGTTGACAATTACTTTGTTGGTACTGCCCAAATCGACAATTTCAAAACAGCTTCCGTTAAAGACGATTTTAGCATGTTTGCCCGAAACTGTCGGGTGCGGCAACACCAAATCATTTTCACCCGTTCTGCCTATGGCGGTTATCGGCTGTCCTGCTGTATAAACAAATTTATTGCCAGCAACGCTGCACTGCAAACGCGGATACATGTTTTTTACCCGCATAAGCTTAGCCAGACCTTCCTGTTCGGAACGTTCCTCCTCTTCGCGCTTTTTGCGTTCCTGTCTCTGCTGCCACGAAATCTGCTGCTCTTTGATGAGTTCGGCTTCTTTACGGGTTTCTTCGGCTTTAGTGTTCGCTTCATTCTGTACTCTGTTTAATTTTTCCTTTATCTTCCTTCTATTCCTCACTGTAAGTATAATAATCAACACTATAACAGCAATAATCGCTGCGCCTGTACCTGCGACAAGCCAGATATTTTTCTTTGCCCAGTCAACAAGAGAAAATGCGGGAGCAGAAAACGAATAATGAGCTTGTTGTTTACCGTTTACCGACAAAACAATATTATGAAGTTTACCGTCTTTTTCAGTATCCGTTTTGAAAGTAAAACGATATTCGTTCGGGCTGTGCTGTCGGTTTAAGCTTGTGTAAAAATTTGCCAGCTGATTTTTTGCATCTGCATATTCTATTGTTTTTCCGTAGGTATCTTCTGCTATCGTAACAATTTCGACTCCTGTGCTGTGCACAGGATAAAGCGCCACATAAACCGGTATATGATTTTCTTTTGCTTTGTTTGTCAATTCGCTTGCATCCGATTTGGCTCCGCCGCCGGTAAGATTCCAGCCAACAGTAAAAACTACTATAACCTTTATATTATCTGTCGGTTCGGCATTCAGCAAATCTATTCCCTTGAAAATCGCTTTGTACAAATCGGAGTATTTGGGCTGTTCGTTTACAATGGCAGTATTATGTCTGTAATTTTCTACCGCATTTACAAGCAGATTTTTATCATCCGTAAAATCGGAAACAAGCGGTTGCAGCAGGTCTTCGTGGTTGCGTTCGCGACTGAAAACGGAAATACCGAATCGGTCTCCGTTTTGCAGAATGGTTTCGCGGAAAAATTCCAGCAGGGTTTTACGTGTAAAATTGTAAGGTTCCAATCCGTTAGCGTTCATGTCTTCCCACAAAAAGAGAACAGATTTATTTTTAGTTTCCTGACTGCGTGCCATTTCAAAAATCCGTTCGGTTCCATTATCGGTAATTGAGAAAACCGATTTGTTCCTTACTTCGGGTGTATAGTCGTTCCATCTGATAGAAATTTCCGGAAACTTTTCGGAATTAACATCGGTTTTTACATTTTGTCCCGTTTGAGAATAGCCGTTTACAAACACGGCAAGCAGAACAAAGGTCAGTATCTGTTTCATATATCAAATATTTAAAGTGAAGAACGGAATTTGAACACTGTTTCGCCCATGCATATTATATCACCGTCATTGAGATAATGCGGTTCGAGCGCTATATCTTCGCTGTTAACGAAAGTTCCGTGCGAAGACTGACTGTCTGTAAGCGAATATCTGTCGGCTCGAAACAGCAATATGGCATGTTTGCCCGATACCATCCTGTCGTGTACCGTAATATTGCAATCTGCATCTCTGCCGATAATATTTCTGCCTTCGTACAGTTTGAAATCAATTCCCATTTTGTCGGCTGAATAAGTTACCAGCCAGCCTACTAATTTGCGGGTATTGCGATACTGCTGTTCTACTTTAACGCTGCCTGTCGGCGTTTCTATTTCCACATCATCGCCAAAAACGGTACGGTTTGATGATATATTCTGATTATTGATATTACCGCCTGCGTTTGACGAATTGTCGGAAACAGTAGAATCGTTAACATTGCCAAAGCCTTCCATTACCTTAGTTTTGTTGCCATCCTGCGTGGTTTCAGTGCCTGCATTTTTGTTCATGCCGTAGATTTCAGTTCTTTTGTCGGCATTATTGCCGCCCATTGTTTCTGTTTCATTGTTTCCGGCTGTTGCATTTGCCGGACAGTAAGGACAGTTAGTCCCTTGATAATAGTGTCCGTTCGGACATTTTTTAAATTCTTTCATATTTATTTTATTTTATAAATTATCAATCATTTACATTTCAAAATGTCTGTTACCATTTTATAATGTTTATTATTATTTTGTTTTTCGTCTATCAGTCATTTCTAATAACCAACAGCCACAGCCATTCGTTGTTTTTAAACCTGACTTGATGTTGCCAAACATCTAACTTGATGTTGCCAAACATCTAACTTGATGTTGCCGAACATCTAACTTGATGTTGACGAACATCTAACTTGATGTTGACTGACATCTAACTTGGTTTTCGGACGAGCGCAGGTTTATTCGATTTTCTTTAATCCTGCCGCATTCATTACTGCTATAATTCGTTCTCCCGGTCTGTAGTTTATTCCAACCTTTTTAATGCAGCTCACTGTTATCTGTTTTGCTTCGTCTTTGCCTTCGCTGCTAAGCGTTGGATAAAACGAGCCTAACCTGTCAAGCCTCACTATTTTGCTTTCGGCAAGTTTACTTTGTATTACGTTTTCCAGAGCAATAATCACTCCGCGAATATCAGGCTCGCTCAGAGCGCTGAATTTTTCGATTTCCTTAACCAGCTCGTCGATAGATGCTTCACCATCGATTGCTATCGAGGCATAATATTTTCTGCTGCCTCCGCCCGCGATTCCGGGCTGTACTTTTTGAATTGTTTTGTACTTAATTGACATAACTTTAATTTTTGATTGTTAAAAAAAATGATATAAAATTGATATAATAAAGCAAAGCCACCGAAAAACGGCAACTTCATATATTTCAATAATTTGTTATTTTCACACGATATTTCCATTCTTTTTTTAACCTTTTTTCTATAAAAAGTGTTGCAAAGTTAAAAAATATTTTTTTAAATCAAACAATTTTTTTGTCGATTTATCAGTTTATTTAGTTGCTCCTTAACAAGTAAAATTTCCAGATACAAAAAATTAACAGACAGGCATTTTAAACCTAACAGGTTTCGGAAACCTGTTAGGTTGGAAAATAATGGCTGTCCCGTAAGGGACAGAATATTAGTAGAAAGAAACGCAGACACATGCATGTCGCGCGAGTTGCCGACAGTTTTTCATGTCATCGGCAATGCTTCGCGCGAAAATATCGCGGCAATTATCTTTCTACCGACATTTTGTCCCTAACGGGACATTTTTATTTACAATTATTTTGTTTGGTTTAATGATTTTGGGGATAATAGACAAAAGTGATGCTAAAAAGCATATAACTAATTGATTTATATAAATTTGTTGTCAAAAACGGTTATGACTAAAAAAAATGCATTTATTGCGGTTGCAAAACCACGAAAAAAAATGGACAATTTCGGGGCAAACAGCGATATAAATGTTACGGTTGCGGAACAAATTTTACGGTTCGCAAGTTGCTAAATCCGGCAGAACTGTGGGACAAATATCAATGGGAAAAGCAAACTTATCAAGAATTGGCACAAGAATATGCTTGCTCTGCAAAGACGATTCAGCGGCGTTTAGACGAGTATTCGGTGCGTTTTAACAGCGATTTTCCGCGTGTTGCCAATGTGGTGCTTGACACTACTTATTTTGGGCGAAAGTTTGGCGTGATGTGTTTCAAAGACAGCCTCACCAAAACGATGCTTCACAAGCAGTATGTCAAGTACGAAACAAACGAACTTTATCGT
>JAISYZ010000219.1 GCA_031269545.1 Prevotellaceae bacterium | reverse complement strand
TGTTGCGCAAGTATGTTTCCAACAAAATCGTATTTCACGCTGTAACGGCTTATTGTTCCTAAATGGTTTTTTTCAACAGTCTGTATTATTCTGCCTTTGCTGTCGTAGTAAAATGCACGCTCAACAAATCCTGCTGCGCTGTCGGTTAATATTTTTACTTTTTCGTAGGCTTTCAGATGCCGCACCTTTATCGTGTCCAAATCCGACATTGTACAAACTCCCGCAACAGGCTCAAAAGCAAGGCTTGTCGGGTTTTTCCATATTGCCGTCTGTATTCCGCCCGGTACGCCTTCGTATATGGCAAAAGCCGAACTGCATGCATCCAAACATTGGGCTATGCTCATATATTCGGTTGGAATATGATAGTATTTTATGCTTGGGTTGTTCGGGTCGGTATATCTAAGATAAATATCTTTTATTCTGACAGTTCCAATCTCTACTCTTGACTCGGAACCAACGGTATATAAATGTAAAGTGTCGCAATCCAAGCAATCAGTATCTGTTGGACGCGGCAGCACAGGACCTATCGGAATTATCGGGTCTATCGGATCAATTATTACAGGCAGTGAAATTATCTTTTTTGCCTGAATATCTATTGAGCCTGTTATTTCCTCATCTTCTTCGGTGTCATTCATGAGTTCAAGAGTTAAGCTTTGATTATGACGCATGTATATACCCGATGCAAGATTATTGCGCAAATAATACGATTTTCCGTAATAACGTGAACTCCATATAAGATATTCTTCGGCAAAATCGTTAGTATTGCTGAATGGTCGGTAAATACTGTTAGCTTCTCCAAGCGAAACATAGTCGTTGTGAAATGCAGAAGTAAAATATTTGTCCTGTATCTGCTGGCGTGTAAGAGTTGTTTTTACTAGAGTTTTGTCGGTAAGATTGCCTACATTATCATAAGTATTGTAAATCCACCTGTTGTTTGCACGCATATTGCCATCCTGCGCAAGAACTAATCGTCCATCTTTGTCGTAAATCATATACTCTACGGCTTTGCCCGGCATTTGGCGTTCCGTCATATTGCCGCGTCCATCGTATTTGTATGTATAACAGTAACGTTCCATCATATTCGAGCCGGGAATCAGCGTGGTGTTTGTTTCTAAATCTGAAGAATATTCGGGCGGAATCACCATTACAACCCGTCTTTTGTCATCATATACATAATATGTGTCGAAATTCTGGTCATTGTCGCCTTTTGTGCGCGTCAATATTGTTTGTCCAAGTTTGTCGGCGTAGGTGTAAACTGTTGCGCCGTCTTCGTTTGTTGTCGAATTTTTATAAAGAGTATTCGCCGCATAATGTCCTGTTATCGTAACATTTCCGTTTGCAGGATTTACATTCATTAAAAATACTTCGTTTGCTCCGTTTGTCGAATAAGCGTTTACCGATTTTTTGTCTTCATTTCTATAAACAGCGCCAACATTATAGGTTTGCATTATTCTGTTTAGCGGTGAAGGTTCAAAAACATTTTCGACGTAAGCATACTGTCCGTCATCCATTCCAAATTCGCTTTGATAAAATGCAGTCTGCTTTGTAAATGGCGAAATTTCTCTGACAGCAGTTTGATTTGTTGAAACATAAGGCAGATAAACCTTTGCATTGTCGCGCCTCATATTGTCGTAATACACGGGCGTTACAATGTTTTTCATATTCGGCGAGCCTTTTATCTGTATCACCTGTTCAGGATAGCCAAGCCCATCGTAATAGGTAATATCGCGATAATAATTTGTTGCATCAGGCTCTGTGTATGTTGTTTTTATTATCCAATTGGCATTGGTTGCATCGCTTGTTAACGGATCAGGTGGAGTAATTGCCAAACATCTTAATTGTGTAATACGTATATAACCTCCACCCGACTGGGCAGGAAGCATTCCTCCTTCTATAGTTAATGTTCTGGAACCTGTATCTTCTCCCGTATATTCTAAAACACGAATGGTGATGGTACTGTAAGTTACATCTGTTACCAAAATAAAGTTACTGCAACCATAGGATCCAATGATAGAATTAATATCATTTTTTATATTGATTAGCGAATAGCTGCCGCTGCTTTCTATACATGGAAATGTATAATTGCCTCCGGCACAATTCACAGTTACATTCATATTTGCCCCATAGGTAATTCCTATATATAATGGCAATGTAAATATTGTATTTTGTGAAAATATTTTTCCGCAAAAAAACATTGCTAAAATTATTGTTATAAAATATCTTTTCATGGTATTTAATTTTATTTATGGGTTTTTGTAATGATAATCGTATCGTTGCAATATATTATTATCGTGGTCTTTAATTAATTTCAAACGATTTAATCCATCGTATTCATAATAAACGGTAAGACCGCTTGGGTCGGTTGCCGACAATCGTCCGATTAATGGAATATACTTGTAAACGCTGACCTGAGCATCGGGCAGTTTTGTTCTTAAATTATTTATTAAATTCCAGTCGGAGCTTGTCGGTTCGGTCTTTGCCGCCAAGGTTTCTATCTGACTGTCGCTATTGTAATTCAACGCCGTTTTTATCTGTTCATAGGTGGCATTTACAATTTCGGCTACAGGATACTGATAATTATATGCCCAGATATAAACAACTTTTTCGGCATCATCTTTTGTCAGATACAGAGGATTGCCACGCGAATCATATTTGTGGTAGATAATACGCGGGTCGAAGGAATCGTTTTCCGAATATTTTACAGAAACAGTTTTTGGAAGTATCAAATTGCTGCCAGCCGCCTGCTCGTAAGATGTTTTTATATGATTTACAAAATTACCGCTGTTTTTTTCAATCTTTTCTTCTACCGGATAATCAAGCATGTTTTTGCCAACCATTGTATTGTATGGCAGCGTATTTTTATAACTGTCATTATACGGAAATATTTTTGTGTGTGTATAAATTTCATTCTTACTGTTTGTTTGCGTTATTTTCGAAGGTGTAAATGTTACAGGCTTTCCATCTGATGTGTCGTAATTGCATGAAACAGTTTTACTCACGATAGGCTGTCCGTTTTCGTATTCGGTTTCGGTAGTAGAACTTAATAATGAGATATTACGGAAAGCATAAGTGTTTATTCCATAAATCCTGTTAAGATAAGAATCTTCGTACGCCCATTGTCTATCTAATGGATCAGTATAACGAACTATTAGGTTATAAATACCTTTGGGAT
The DNA here is from genome assembly GCA_031269545.1 of Prevotellaceae bacterium. GTDB lineage: Bacteria > Bacteroidota > Bacteroidia > Bacteroidales > UBA932 > JAIRKV01. The sequence goes on along the minus strand of JAISYZ010000219.1, from coordinate 2,298 downwards.
ATATAGCTGCCTGCACAGTTCTCATTCCTGTATGTATTGGCAGCAAATTTATTTGTTGATATTGAGTTGCACTCTTTTTTACAACATCTCCATTTTTATTGTATATTATTATGCTGTCCAATAAGCCTTTAATATTTCCTTTATCGCAATCTACATTTTTTGAATACACATAAAGAGGATATTCATAGATATTCCACGTACATCCATAATTCAGATAACGAGGTTCTTCTTTATAATAATATTCCGTCCATCCATCATTATTTTCGACAGTACCGTTATATTCTTTTATTTTGTTGTAAAATACGTTGCTGCCCGTCCAGCCCGTAAGAGATGTAAGCGAAGACCCAACAAAATTCCATACAAGGTAGTATGCCGGCACCGTCGGGCAAGCGCCACCCGGTTGCAGTCCGCAATAATGGTCAATATATTCCATAGGATACACAAATAAATCATTGCTTAATGTCTGAGTTGTATAACCCTGGTATGAATATGATTTAATATCGGTAACCGTATTGTTGTCCGAATAATTGATACGTTGTTTCAATCGCAGTCCTCCCACAAAATTATAGTTAGTCATACTTGGAAATTGATACGCATTGGGCACATTATTCAGTTCATATTCAAACACCGTTCTTCCTTTTGTGGGATAAATTATTTCTTTTAATACACATGTTTTTGTATGCTCCAAACTTGGCTTTCTGTTGGCAGTATACCCGCTCATATTATGAGGAAAAGTTGCATTTATAAATGCGTTATAGGTTGCCTGATCAACATCAATATCATCTGGAAAAAAATACTCCGAATCTGTACCGTTGTAGTATCCCCAGTAGTCATCATGGCATTTTACTTCATAATTATTTACTTCATAATTTGGCATTGCGGAATTTTCGTTGTAATAGTTAAACGTATATTTCTCGCTTCCGCTTGTTATATTGCTGCCTCTTATTGTTATATTGCTTAATTTCAATCTTTTATTGTTTGATGTAGTGCCAAAATAGTAACTATTATCAAAAGTTGCCTGCTTCACCGTATCGTTTCCATATTTCACGGTCAGTAATCTTACTCTGTCTTTGCGTTTATCTGCTCTGTCGTTAGAGTATGAAATTAAAATACATACATTTTTCCAGGTAATTTTTTCCAATAATGGTGGATTATTGGATGTTACAGGCGACCTGCTCGTATAATTTTGTAAACCAAGATATGGAATTCCTGTCGGAATTCCTCCTCCCGGCATACCTATTAGATTTCTTGTATCAAAAATTTGTACTGATTTGCTGTATGAACTGTAATTATCATAATATGTAGTGCCTTTTTTATACGAAAAAACTACAGGTTCGCTTTCTTTTCCCGGATAGATTATTTTTGTCAGATACCAACTGCTTGCATAAGTACTAAGCTCATTTGTAAAACAATATTCTATTTTAGAAAATTCATATTTTATTCCCTTTGTATCGGTAATCAAAAAAATACTGTCAACTTTTTCAATTTTAATTGGGTCATAAGGAATAGTGGTCAATTCTTTTGTTTCAACATTATAACGGGCATTACCATTATTGCCCAAAAAAGAATAATAATATCGGTCGGAACGCGTATCAAGCACAGTAGACAAATTACCACAATTTTTGTCAAAAAACAGACTGTTCCACGTTTCATAAGTTCCCCATTTACTTAAATCATACCCTTCCCCAAACGGAGGATCGGTATAGAAAAAACGTTTAGTACCGTTTTTTAAAGAATCAAGTTGCACAACATTCGTGATTTTCATTTTACTATTGTTAAAACCTTCAAAATCGGTTCTACCCTCCACGCTTCTTGAAATAACGCCGCCTGCATTCAACACCCAGCCAAGCCCTACTGGCGAAGGTATATCGCGAGGTCTGAATCCCGAAGCGTGATATGAAATAGAAATCGGAATATCAATCCAGCCTGTACTGAGTGTATAGATTGGAATATCAATTTGAGGTACTCCTGTGTTATGTCCAACAGGTATTTCGCCGTAGCGGTTAAATTGCGCTGCCTGTGGCGATGGCGGAATAAGAGTAGGCATATTCGGCATATAACTACTCTCTGTTTGCCCCATTGCAAATTTGCAATACATGCATAAAATAATGAATAAAATTTTCTTTTTCATGTGATGTTATATTAATTTTTCTACCGCAAAATTAATATATTTTTTTACTTGTGCAAAATGTTTTTAAGAAATTTATTGACACTTGTTTTTTTCTTAATTACCTGTTTTACTTTACCTACAGCAAAATTTGCACATGCAAAAGACTGTTAATCCGTTTTCAGCATCTT
>JAISYZ010000199.1 GCA_031269545.1 Prevotellaceae bacterium | reverse complement strand
GCCTAAATGTTCATCCAATTCCGCCTGGAGCATTTCTTCAATCCCCTGTTTAAAGAGAGATTGGAAAAAATCTTGAAATTCCTCCTTGTTCTTGAACTGCTTGAAAAAGTCCTTCGGTAAATCTAATTTCTTGTCATTCATCGTGTTTTGAATTAAGGGTTAATATTTTTTGTTCTATCCTTAAATACAACACAAAATTAGCATTTACACAAAATTTTTGACACTACCATTTCAGTATATCAAATAGCTATCTATGAAAATAAATTATGTGTTTTTATGATTGTTTCTATTGTTTTGCAGTCCTCTGATTGCATATTACAGCCGTTCCCCCTTTTATTGTCGTTTTTTGCAGCGGTTAAACCTGTTACATTAAATAGCGTTTCAAAAGGTTTTACAACATATTTCTCCCCTTTTCTGAAAGGATTGTTTTTGTATTTACTTTTGTACTTTGATATACATTCATTGTCGGCTTTCTCACAGATTTTTTCAACAAAGAAAGCAAGCAAAAACTTTGATTTATCTTCACTCCATTTCAAAGGTCTTGCCGCTGCATTTTCAATAAACCTCGCTTGCTGTAATGCCTGCAATATGTTGTCGGGGATTGTTATTTGTTGTTGAGGCGCGGCGGGTTCATTGTGTTGTTCTGCTGCTAATATACCTTGTTCAATTCGTTCCAAATCCATGTAAAGCAGATATACATCAGGATATTCTCTTAATTGGGTGCGATAATGCAGGTTACTCTCTATTTGCTTCAAATCGTCCTTTAATCTACGGATTGTTACATTTAGTTCATTCACTCTTATTTTAATTTCAGCAGGGTCGGTTATGTGTATTCCGTTCAATTCAAACCCATTTTGTTGTATTAAATAACGATATTTTTCTTCCTCAATTATTTTTCTTTCAATTTGCCATTTAATATTTGATTTCCAATTTTTTATAATTTCTTTGCAATTATAAAAAAACTCGTTGTATTCATAATGTTGCTCTTTGGCTTTTAACGCTTCTCTTTTAAAATAAGCGGTCAAAAGCATACGCCACTCTTTTTTACCAAAGGCGTACCTGTGCCCATCTATTACTATTTGTCCATAATTCATACCTCAAAAATTTAATCCGTTAAACCGTCCAATTTATGTACCGCCTCACTTACATTTTTATCAAGTATCTTGGCGTATATCTGTGTCGTTCTGATTTCAGAATGTCCCAAAATCTTACTCACTGTTTCAATTGCCCCGCCCAAACTCAAAATCATTGTGGCGGCGGTGTGCCGGGCAACGTGAAAAGTAACGTGCTTTGTGGTTATGCCTGCCGCCCCTGCCCACTCTTTGAGTACCACGTTGCAATACTTGTTTTGTGGCAACTTTGCAAAAACGCGGTCGCTGTCCGCTGCCGTTCCCTGTTCGCCTACAAACTTTAACGCCTCTGTATTCAGTGGCAAATATTCAGGTTTATTTGTCTTTTCCTGTATGAACTTTATGTAGCGGTCGCCGTTGTTGCCTGTTTCAATCTTCTGCCACGTTAAGCCCGCCACGTCTGAAAACCTTAACCCGCTGAAACAACTAAACAAAAAAGCGCGTTTCACTTCGGGCGTGTAGCACTCCGTCCGCGCCAGCTGCCTGACCTCGTCAATCGTCAAAAAACAGCGTTCTGTCGGCTTTTTCTTGGGCTTTAATTCAGGTTTGATATGATTAAGCGGGTTGGAAATCAAAATATCGTCTGTAACCGCCGCGTTGAGTATGATAGTGAGAATTTTAATGTAGGAATGTTTTGTATTGTCGTGCAGTGGCTTGTTGCTGTCGTACCAACTTTTAGCGTTTTTGATATGCTCAATAAATCCCAAACAATACGCTTTGTCAATCTTTTTGAACGTAGTTTTGCCGCCGCTGTACTGCTCGATGTGCCGGGCAAGTGCAGAATAGTTTTGATACAATCGGTGTTTGTTTCCTGTTTCCCGCCGCTTTTTCTCTGCCAACGCCGTGATATACTCAACAACATTTATTTGTGAGCGTATGCCGCTGTTCTTAAAGCCGTGAGCGGCGTTTTGCAGTTCTACCACCTTTTGGGCTTTGACAGTGTTTGCAAGTTTCAGGGCTTCCTCGTTTTGCTTTTTGAAAATCGGGTTATTCCTGTCGGGGACAATGTACAGGTTTTTCAAAAACTCGTATTCCCATTTGTTTAGCGCGGTGTTCCAAAACGCTAAATAAATGGATTTATTGCCGTTAGTAAGTTTTTTAAACCGTATTTTAATCGGCTCTTTGACCTTTGGGGTTGATTTTTTGTTACTCATTTTTCTTTTGAAATTAAATGTAGTTTGTTACCGACTGCAAAGGTACAACAAAATAATAACATAACAAAGGAAAAATACCTATTTACTTACAAAATAATTTTATAATCTGTATTTCAATATATTATAATTAAAATATCTGCAAAGTAACAAAATTATACCGCTTTACTCACATAATAATTTAATATTCTATATTATAATAATATAGAAATAATAAATATATAAAGTAACGATTTTTGAGTAACAAAAAGTGTCGGGTAACGTGAAAATCGTTGTCGAGTGACAAACGAGTAACAAAATATAATGAAATAAAAGTATAACACTGAAAAACAAACCAACAAAATAAATATTTATAAATAACACTATAATAGAATATTATTATCTTTTTTTAT
>JAISYZ010000086.1 GCA_031269545.1 Prevotellaceae bacterium | reverse complement strand
GCGGGAGCAGGCGCTATCTCGTTACGCACTTTCGACGAATAACCGCCGCCGATACTGATTCCGAGGTCTATCGCCCGGTTGGCTTTTGCCAGACGCAGATTATTTTGCGACACCTCTTTCGATTTCAACGCAGCCTGCAAGTCCGCACGATTGTTTTGTGCGACGGTAATCAGTTCGGGTAAACCGTATTCACGTTTTGAGAAAGACAGTTCTCCGGCGATGGAATCGGGCGCTTCCATGTTTTTACTTCCCTGCAACAGTTGCAATTGCACCATAGCGTCCAGCAAATCCTTTTCGGCGGCATACACATCGTTCAACATCATGGCGGCTTCCAATTTCGATTGACGGGCATCGACCTCCATGATAGCGCCCGCACGGAAACGCAAACTGTCGGCGTGTGCCAGTCCGAGCATCTGTTGGTACGAAGACTTTTGTATTGCGAACAGTTTCTTCTGTTTCAACGCCGTTAAATAAGCGATAGCAGCGTCGGCGCGCAGGTTGCGGAAATAGTCTTCCAGCAAAGCGCCGGTCATTTCTTTTTCGCTTTGCGCCAGTCGTATCCGGGCTTTACGTTTTCCGCCCAGTTCGAGCGTCCAGTTCAGTTCGGCGTCAATCCCGTAACCCATTTGCAGATTCCAGTTTTGATTGTTCGCATAACTCACCGACAGTTCGGGGTCGGGAAAAACCCTTGCGGCTTTTACGTTGACCTCGGCAATATCTACGTTATACTTCTCAACCAGATAGCTGACGTTGGAATTTTTTACATTATTCAAATATTCATTGAACGTCAATACAGGGGTTTGGGGTTTAGGGGTTGGGGATTGGGGATTAGGGTATAGGGTTTGGGGGTTAGGGTTTGGGGGCGTCAACACTTGTGCATAACCGTTAATAGTCGCCATACACAAAGAAAACAACAGTATTGTTTTTATAATTTTCATCGTAATCATCATTATTAATTATTAATTGTTAATTATTAATTATTTACTTTTCTTTTTTCCAAACAGTTATACCTTTCCCAATTATATTTTCCATTATTATCGAAAATCAATTTGTTGTATATCCTCAAATCTTCTTTGTTTAGGTTTTGACGAATAATTGCATCATTTTGAATCAGGTTAATCTCCGAAAACAGATTCCATTCTGTTAATTGATTAAGATATTCCGGCGTATTTCGTTTTGAATTGTCTTTTAGTAATTGCAATTTCAGCAAAAAATCAGTTGTTGCTATTGTATTGATAATTTGTAAAATATCTTCCATTGTGTTTTGTTCTCCCGATAAATAATTCCATAATTCGTTTGCCAGCAACACTTCATTTTGCGCCACGAATTTATTGGCATTGATTACGGAATTTAAGAAGCGTGTTTTATCATAACCTGTAACATTTTCTAATGCAGGATTTACTGTCGGGTCAAACGGGAAGCCAAAAAAGAAGTTGATTTTTTTATTTGGAAATAAATGATACAAAGCAGATTTGCCTTCTAAAATTTTCTGTTTTTCGCCCATCATTCCACCCGAATTGGGTTTTACGGTTTTGAGTTCAATAGCAACGACCTCGTTTTCAGTTTCAAAAAACACATCGGCAGAAAAATCGGATGCCGTAATTTTCTCTGTATAATCATTTTGTAATAACAACGCATTTTCATATTCCAAACTCGGCGATTTGCTTGAATTGCTTAAATCGGTAATGATTTTGGTAATGTTTTCCTGCTGTTTTTTTGTTATTTGTTTATTACCTAACTTTTTAGAGGTGTATTCTCGTTTTTCTCCATTACATAGAATATGAGCGACATTTTCAAAAAACGATTGTCCAAGCGTGGTATTCAAACCGTGTAGCCAACTTGCCAAACTGAGAAAAAAAGGTACATCGGAAACACTATTTTGCAGTTTGTCCGAAAATGCTTGTAAAAACGCCTCGTGAAAAGGGGCATTACGATTATTAGACGCATCTTCCGGAAAATTTTCAAATCGTGCTACTAATGTTTTTATAACTTCTATTGATATTTTTTCTTTTTTTAAATTATTCATTTTTACTCCTTTCTTCAAAAAATTTGCCAAAACTTCTACATTTCCTGCATTAAAACTTGCATTATATCCTTTCATATTTTATATCTTTTTTAGATGAAATATCGTTTCCGAATACGCTGTTTTGTCTTTTTCCGTTCTGTTAAGCACCGGACGGCGGAATTGATTGACAATCATCATTCCTGCATTTGCGGCAATGGTCGGGTACATATTGTATTTGTCGTTGGCTACGAGAAACACATCATAATCGTCTGCCAAAAAGCGTTTACAGTTATTCAAGACGTCGGAAATGCCCTGAATATAACTTAACTGGGCTTCTTTTTTCTGCCCTTTAAATAGTGGTCCTATTTCCAGTTCGTCTTTTCGTTCGAATCCGAACAAATCGTAAGCATAAGCATGCTGTTCGTGGTAATCAATCAGTCCGACGTATGGCGGAGAAGAAAAGATGCCTTTGATTTTTTGTTTTTCCACCAATTCAGCCAACATGCTTTTTTTCTTTTTCAATTCCTCAACAATATCAATCGTTCGACTGTCGCCTGTCAGACAATACTGAAATGTTTGCGTTCTTAGTTTGTCGAATTGCAGGAGTCGTTGCACAGTGTCTTTTGTATAACTTTCCCACCATTTGAGAATGGAAAAGAGAGGCTTGCACATTTTGCCGTGTTTTGCACAATAGTAAGTTGTCGTAACCGGTTCTAACAAAGTAGCAAGGTCGGCGTGCGTGGTCGCTCTGCAACTTCGAATGGTGCGGCTTAAAATGATACTGATAATCTTTTTTGTGCTTGGATTTTCGATTTTTTTTATTTCGCCAAACATAAATTCTACTTCGTCTCTTATATGCTGTGAATACCATTTATCAAGAAAACTGTCGGTTTTTTCCTGTCGTAACTTTATATTATACAGTTTTACGAGTTGATGATATACCGGCAAAAATTCCTTTTCTTTTTCCTCGCCGTACTCCTTTTCGCTGATTTCCCCCTGCCGTAACCGGTATTTATAGTCGGGAACAGGAAAATGTTTGTTGTTAAACTCGTTAAGCGCCTGCAACAGTTTTTCTTCAAACGCTGTAACATGACAATCCGCTAAAAACATTTTTAATGCCTTCGTGATACGGTTAATTTCCACTTGAATGTCTATAATATTATATTTCATCACTTTGCAATTGCCAATCAATGCGTTGAAAGCGGAAATATCAATCCCTGCGGCGTGGATGCCGAGTTCGCAGGCTTGTACCATTGTCGTACCGCTTCCCGAAAACGGGTCAAGCACAATATCGTCTTTCTTGAAGTAGGTTTTCGTTTTGAACTTGTCGGTATGATTGTCTAAAAAATATTCCACCAGTTGCGGGATAAATTTTCCTTTATAAGGATGCAGGCGGTGAACATGTTTTGTCGTTTCGGCTTCTTTATATTGGTCGAACGATAGCGCCCAATTCAAGTCTTCGCCAAGTCGTTCTTTGAAATTAACTTCCCGCGAACCGTTGTAAGAATTGTAATAATTTTGGAGTTCGGTCAACGAAACTTGCGTCGAGCCATTTTCTCCCATCTTTTTTATTCTTCCATATTGGACAAGATAGGATATATTGGAAGTGGTTACATTTTTTCCAATGTAACCGCTCGCCCATTCGCTGGCTTCTTTTATTGTCAATAATTCGGATGTTGTCGCAATCATTTTCTATTATTTTTGAGTACAAAGATAATAATTCTAATTGATTCTTCGAAGTGAAACATTTTATATATGTTTATCTTATTGATACTATTGCTAATATATGTCGCCAAAATCATTAATCGTCACTTTTATTTAAGTTTCTTTTTTCCAGAATATAATAGAATACCGGCAAGACATATAGCGGCAAGCCGCATTTACATCCCCATTTTCACGCCAAAGAATACCATTCGCGGAAACGACGGACCATACACGTACGCCGCATCCTTCATTTGCCCGCTGTCGAGGTCTTTCTGAAAACTGTCGAACAGGTTTTTTACGCCGCCGTTCACTTCAAGTTCCACCGTTTTGCTGAGGTGAAAATGATAGGAGAGCTTTGCGCCCAAGTCGAAGAACGCGGATGTGTTTTTCTCCATATCCTGTTCGTTGAGCGTATGCTTGACGAGCATGGAGCCGGTGTAATTCCCGAAAACGGATAGTTTGAAATCGTGCACCACATTGAGGTTGGACGTGAAATAGCCGTAACTGTCCGGTGCACGGAACATCTTTTGCTGCGGCGCCAACATGTCCGACCACCGTTCGGGCTTTGT
>JAISYZ010000061.1 GCA_031269545.1 Prevotellaceae bacterium | reverse complement strand
ATTGCTATGGATGCCAAAATAAGCGAAGTTGGCGAAGCTAATGGGCGCTCCGGAAAGTCCATTATGGGATTTGCAATAGGATATATCAGAAATCAAGCCTATATTGACGCTAAACGCTCAGGAATGGAACAGGACAAGTTCTTGTGGCAGGAAGTTACCAAAAGCACGGAGAGCATATTTATTGATGACGTGCGCGTTAATTTCGATTTTGACCTTATCTATAATGCTGTTGTCGGTATGCTTACCATAGAGCCAAAAAGTGAAAAGAAATTCACGCTACGCGAACACGATGTGCCCAAAATATACCTTACTACAAATCATGCCATCAATGGAGCAACGGGTTCTTACAAGGACCGGCAATTTAAAATTGCTTTTTCCGATTTTTTCGATGAAGAATACAAGCCATACGAATTTTTCGGCCGCTGCCTGTTTACCGAGTGGGATAACGAACAGTGGAATTTGTTTTATAATTTTATGGCCGAATGTCTGCAAGTCTATTTTATTGCACTCAAGAACGGATGGGGAGTTAACCACAGCGGCCTGATTGCTGCGCCGTGCCTTTCGATAGAACGCCGACAGTTGCGCCAAGAGATGGGGGAAAACTTCTTTCAATACATGTGCGATGTCTTAATGATTGATGAGAATAATTATGATATAAAAGATTGCAGGTGTAACACCCAGTTAATAAGAACAGAGTTGCAAGAAAATTTTATTTTAAAGTATCCGCGCGAAAAAAACTATTATACGGCGCAAAAATTTTGGAAACGTATTGTTGCTTTCTGCCGATATTTTGGATTTAGATTGAATCCAAAACAAACCAGAGATCCTAATTATCCGGAACATGATAAATCCGGTGGAGTTGAGAATATAACTATCGCTAATAAATATTTTGATATATAATGAAATACGTAAATTTAGATGTTCGTAAGCCTAACAATTCACTTGAAAGCAAAATTTTGTTGAAACCTACTATCCGGATAAAATTGAAGAAAAAATTACAAATAGAGAATTAGCCGAAGATTGGCTATAGGATTAAACTTCCTCTTCCGCAAAGTGTAGCCGCCCGAAGGAATAGCGGCTACACATATTATAAAAACGTCCGAACAGGTAAGCGAAGCGTCTGTTCGGGTGTTTTTATTCCTTTTTGCGCGCTGCCTCTTTTCTGTCGGCGTTTTTCCCTGCACTCTTTTCAGTTAGATTGAATAAAAAATTGGTGCATTAGTACTAAAAAAAATCGGGGACGTCAAGAATTGAAAAAAATCAACTTGCTGATATATACCTATTTATTTTTTTTATTTATTTTCTTTTTTATGTACCTGCCTAATCTACATATAAATTTAGTACTTTAGTACGTACTAATCGTACTGTTTTGAAAAAAGTATTATTTATCTAAGGAAAATAAGCAGTTTTCATTTCGTACTGTTTTAGTACTAAATATGCACTGTTTGCACTGTTTTTTTGTAATATATTGAAAACTAATGAATTATAGATAGTGCGCACTATTTATACTAAAGTACTATTTTTTATGTCTATATAGCAGGGGGGGGTAAAATAGTGATAACTATATTTCGTTGTTTTTTTCGGCAATATGGCATTCTTTATAAACTAAAGAAACGCCGATTTGTTGTTTTTTTTTTATTTCTTTGCAGCCGTAAACAAAAATTGTTTACATGTTTACACCATGTTTACAGCATGTAATCACAGTGTAAACATGTGTAATCACAGTGTAAACATGTGTAAACATGGTGTAAACAATTGATGTAAACATGTAAACAAACAAGATAAAATGTTAAAACATAGGTATTTATGAATGATAAAAAAAATTTATAACATAAAATAGAAACCAATATGGAACAAAAAGACAAAATCGTAGTGTATTCAGTACGTATATCAGAAGAAAACAAAGAGCGTTTAGATCGCATCAAGGAAGAAATGGGGGCTGTTTCCCAAAATGAATTGTTTGATAACATTATAGACCGATTTACTTCGCCAATTAAGGTAAACAAAAATAATGAAATCAAAATTACCGAACTTGAAAAAACAATTGAGCAAATGAAAGCAACTGCTATTGTTGAAAGTGAAACTACAAGCCTGCATGATATTCAGCAAAAAGAAACAATCGAAAAACTGAAAGCAGAAATAGAGCAAATGAAGGCAACCCCTCAAAAGGATGCGGCCGAACTGCTACAACAAAATGAAATGATTGTAGCGCTCGACCCGCTCAATAAATTAGTAGTTGAATACGTTGCACAAACAGAAGGCAAACGGCGGGGCCAAGATTGGCAGCCTGAGGATGTGATCAACTACTTTATTTACTCACGCTTTGTGAAAGGAGAACTAAATGGCAACTTAGACAGCGTACCGGATAATGTAATTGTTAAACTTAAAAAAGAATTACAGTAATGGGATTGTTGGATTTTGGAAGTATTACGGGGCTATTCGATTCTTTAGTGAAGGAAAAGCATATCAATGATATGATGTCCGAATATATAAAAGCTATTCCATTAAATGATAATGAAGAAAAAAACGTTTTAATAGTCTCCATTGAAAAAGATGATAAATGCTACGTTTCGGAATGTGGAATGAAATACAACCGCACAATAGAATCATGGCAAATCACAAAAACAAAACAGAGTATTTTATTTTATAAACTTCTTTTAAAACTGATAAAAAATGCAAGAGGAAAAAATTAATGATGACGCCGCGTTGTGGTTTGAGACGCGCAATATGCCGGTACAAAGTTATGAAGTTCCGGAAGTAACAGAAGAACCTGATTTTGTTCAAGTTAATAACACATTAACCGAAGATGAAGAATTTGATTACATAAGCGACAAACAGGTAAAATCGGAGCTAAACCAACTCAAACTTACAGAGCCGATGTCAAATCTAATAGTAACTTTGTTAGATATTGTAATACCGGCTATATTATGTAATTTCTCCCCTAAAAAATCTGATGACAAAGAGGATTTAAAGATAGACGAAAGCGAAAAAGAAGCGCTTACAAATGCATTTTCTCAATATTTGAAAGAGAGCGACATATCCATGTCGCCGGGTTCTGTGCTGCTTGGCACCGTTGCCGCTGTCTATGTGCCAAAATTCATATACGTATTCTATACCAAGAAAAAGCAGCACGAAGACGAAATGCAAGCGATAATGCAGGAAATAGAACTATTAAGAGAACAAAACGAATTACTTAGAAATGCAGCGCAAAACAGAGCTAACGCTAATAGTGGGTATTAATGGAACGGGCAAAACTACTTTCATAAACGATTCCATAATAAAAAATTATTCGGCAAAATCGCTTGTGGTAACACCCGACAGTATGGAGTGGCGGCACCTTCCAATTATTCCACCTGACCAGATACGCACATTCACCGGAGCGGGACGTATTATCTACGAAAATATCGGAACCATTGAAGAAATCGCAAAAAATTATCATGGTGGAAACCTGATATTTGATGATGCGATGGCATATCTAAGCAACCAAACGCCCGAAATTATGCGTTACATCTATATACGCCGCCGGCAATACGGAATAGATATATATATTGTAGCGCACGGCCTCCGGCAACTACCCCCGCAAGTATTTACTTTTGCAAGCTATATAATTTTGTTCAATAGCACAGAAAATTTCACATACCGAAAGCGTGAACTACAGCCTGAACTTTTTGATAAAATAAGCGCCGCACAACAACGTATAGCAAAGAAAGTATCTGAAGGCAACCCCTACTACAAAGAAATCATTTTATTGGACCCTCAAATTAAAGCAATAAATGGAAAAATTGACAAGTAAACCAAGAACCCTAAAAGAGTTAGCAATAGCTTATTCGGTAAGTAAAAAAACATTCAAAGGATGGCTTTCTATTGAGGAACTAAAAGAAGTAAAACCAAAAACAGGATATTATTATTCAATAAAACAGGTTGAAATCATAATAGAACATCTCGGCGAACCGTTTTAATTGTTGTCAATCAAATTTTTCGTATTTTTGCAGCAAAATTTAAAGTGTTATAAGTCATGGAAAAAACCGTAAAAACAAGTGCAAAAAAAAGGAAACCGTCTGTAAAACCAAAGCAGAAAAGGAAATCAAAATATGCTATTTGGCTTGAAAAACATCCGAAAGGAATAGGTGAAATTTTAGATCATGAAGCTGTTTTGCAATAATTATGAGATATTTAGCAGACACTAACATTTTTATTTATTCAATAGTAGATACAGACAGATTAAGTGATGATGTTTTGTATTTAATTAAGTATAATCAAATTTATGTAAGTTCCGAAAGCATTAAGGAATTTATTCATTTGTTTCAACGGAAAAAAATTAAAGTAAACATCAAAAAAGCAGAAGATATTTTAGGATATATTGACACTTTGGGTTATACAATAAAGTATGTCAAAAAAGAACACCTAAAAACTTTAGCCAATTTACCGCTTGTAGAAAACCACAACGACCCAAGCGATCGCCTTATTATTTCACAAGCCATTACCGAGAAAATCCCACTAATTAGTTCTGATACCGTTTTTCCGAGTTACAGAAAGCATAAATTGGAGTTAATAGAAAATAACTAAATCCATTTTCACTATCATTTTTTTTGAAAGTTCCGGCGGTTCTGGCACTTCATCGGATTGTCTCAACTCTTTTTTACTATCATTTTGCCGTTACCTGTGTGCGCCGGGTTTTCTTTTTTGCTATCATTTTGCCGTTACCTGTGTGCGCCTGGTTTTCTTTTTTGCTATCATTTCGGGAAATTGCAATTAATTGTAGTAAATTGTTAGGAATTGTAATTAATTGTTGGCATTTGTAGAAATCATAAAAAAAATACCCCCTATTTTTGCACCCTGATTTATTCACAAAAAAATCACTATTAAAAACAATTAGGCGCGAAGGAAGGCCGGTGTTATGCTTCACTTACAAAAAGCAACTATGAAAATTAACTGAATTTGAAATATAACATTAAAAGAAAAAGATGAAAAAGTTTTTTACAGACAACATCCATTTTGTAACAATAGCAATAGCTGTTATTGCTGTTTTCGCATTAGTTTCAGCAAGAAACAATGCCGCTATTCTTAAAGAGAATGGCTTAGCAAAAACCACAACCAAAAAAACGGAGGAATAAACTATGAGCGACAGAAGAAAATATACGCGCAAGAGCTACGGCATGTTACGTCATGCCGATGGAGCAGTAAACAGTAGCGGTCTTGTTGATGGCGTTAGTATTAACAACGCATTAGGACAAGAATTTGGAATTGAGATTTCGGCGCCTTCAACGGCTACATCGGCTGTTCGCGTTGCTTTATTGGCCGGTCACTACGATACATCGGCCTACGCAACCACTGCAACCGCAGCCGGTTCTCCCGTAAAGAAAACCAATAGCGATCCTACAGCGTTGAAAAATGCAGGATACGTTTGTGATGTAGTAGCCGATGACGGATCATTTGTTTTGCCTGCTGGCAAAGGTACAGGATCTGTAGTAATGCGGTCACTCAATCCACAGCGTACCGTTCAAAGTTTGATGGAGTATATCAAAAGTTATCGAATGATGCTGAAAGGATTGCGCGTAATCGCAAATGATCAGACGGCGTTTGATGGTAACCTGATAGTAGCACAATCCACACCTTTCGACAGGGGAGCAGAAAAAACTATCAGCTTGAACAACTTCTACAGTGCATTTCAATATAGCAACGATCGCGTTTCTATTGATTTGAGCGCTGCAGAATTGGACATTGAAAGAATTACAATGCTTTTTGCAGACGTTCCGCCGGGATGCACAATGAAATTCTTCTTGAAATTCTAATATCAAAAAAATAAGTGTGTTTAGCCCCTGCCCGGCTTTGGGGCGGGGGCTTCTTTTTTTGGAGGAAAAAAAAATGAATAAACTAAGAATGTATAATGCAGATGGTGAGATAGCAGCAGCTACTTCTAATGGTGAAGGTTTCAACTGGAACAATGTAGTAGGGTCGATCGGAGATTGGCTAAACGGAGCGTCAAATATCATTGATAGTGTGAAAGGTAACCCAGACAACTACAATGTAACGTATGAAGAAAAAAGCAATACCGGCCTTTACATCGGCTTAGGCTTGGCCGCCGTTGTGATTTTGGTTATTGTTTTAGCTTTTAGAAAATCAGCCTAAAATTAACATGGAAAATAAAATTACTCAATATAAATGGGTTGACAATATGGGAACTAATCCCGCAAGTGTTGATTTAGATACTGGAATTGTGCAACTTAACCGCCAAACATGGGGAAGTTACAGTAAGTTTCAGCAAAAATTTATAATCAAACATGAGGAAGGGCACCTAAATAATCCTTATGGAAGCGAATACGATGCTGACAGATATGCACTTAATAAAATGGCAGGCACAGAATCGCGGTCTTTGGCTAAGAGTGTACACGCATTGGAATCAATACCGGGTGTTACTGAAAGCAGGGTAGAAAAAATGTATGTAGAAGCCCTAAAATTAGATGCTTCTATGGGAAATAAGATAGCAGAAAAAGAACTTTTAAAAATTAAAAATATGAACGGAAAAAGAATAAAAAGAGCAACAGGAACGGAAGCTGAAACGATACTAAAAAACAGAGGAAACAGCCACAAAACAAACGGATTCGTAATGGGTAATTATTACTTCTCATTTACCAATCTGTTTTTGATGGTAATCATTATTTTGATGCTGAGAAGAAAAAACAGTTAATTAATGCTTAATAGGTAAAAGTTTATGTATTGGAAAAATGAAGCACATAGAGGCGACCCGTTTTATAAAAGGTGTCGAAATTTTTCAGATACTGATTATAACGAATTAGTTACAGCGCTTGGTTTTGTTACCAGAATTGACAAAGACGCGGAAGGCGTAGACCAAGCAGATGCTATTGTAATTCATTTTGCAAGCAAAGATGCATTTAATCAGCATTCGGCAAGAGTGAAGGCAGCTATAAATACTGTGTTAAGAATTGGAGGCTACAATCCGAATACTGCAAGCGTAGAGAATTGGAGTACTTGCGTAAGTGGAACTGTTACCGATAGACCGGGATATAAGTATTTTCGCTATAAAACATTGCCATCCGGAAACAAAGACTTAAGACGTACACGCGCCAATAAATGGATTCTTAATTTGCTTTCAATAAAAGCAAGTGGAAAAATAACAAGTTATGATTCCAATAATCCACTTGTTGGTATTATTTTGGGTGGAAAAAGGATTAATCTTACACGAGTAAATAATAATTCTGCCTATACAAATCCAAACGAAACACCGGCAATAGTTGAAGTTGAATCTGATTCTTTTAAAATCGGCTCTGCAACAACCGATTCTATATTTACCACAAGTAATATTTTGATTGCTGCGGGTGTGCTTATTCTTTTATTTGTTGTTTTTCGTAAAAAAAAATCAGATTAACATAAAGAAGAATAGGGATGGGATGGTCAGCAATAATACAAGCTATAGAAAAGATAGTAACCGGAATAGTAGGAGGTGTGAATCATGCAAACACCGAATATTCAAACCGAATGAATCGGTATCATACTACCTCTAATAATAGCGTGCTCATGTCTCTAATTCCAATTGTGATAATTGTAATCGTAATATTTGCCGCTTTAGCTTTTGAAAATAAGAGTAAATGATGGAAAGGAATTTTGTACAATATAGAGACAACGATACAATCTACGATTTGGATTCGTATGCTAGTCATGCAGCCGCAAACTCTGCGGGCCTTTTTGATATGCTAAGATCTTTTGTTGTACCGGTAGAAACCGCGATTAACGATGGACTTAATATTATAGGTAGTTGGGTCAATTCATATATCGGGTTGGGCAATCAGCGGCGCAAAGACGAACAGGGATACTATTTAACGAGCGACAGCCAGCAAAACCAAAAAACCGGAGAGATAACCTTTGTAATCATAATAGTATTACTGATTGGAGGCCTTATTTTTTTAATGAATAAAAAAAGGAAAGGAGAGCAAAAATGACATGGTTTGAATTATTTCAGCCCGGAAAGGCCGCCGCATTAGAAGCAGAAGAGCGTTTAAACAACGCTAAAATAGAAGCCAATGCAGAACAAAATCAACTTGAGGCTTTGATGAGTTTGCAATTAACAAAAGAGGACAACAAAAAAATGCTGATAGTTATCGGAATGGTCGTATTAGCATTAGTTATTTACATAAAACAGCAATAAAAAAAACTATGAAAAACGTAATAGATAAAACAGAAGGCCTGTTAAATAACCCCAAGCGCATTATTGCAATCGTAATTCTGATAGTAGGAATTGTAATTGCTTTTTACTTTTTGAAAGATAAAATTAGCGCTCTTTTTTCGATGTTTAGAAAAGAAATTGATGACAAGCAAGTAATTGATGAAGCAATTGCGGAAACGGGCAAACAGCCTTCATATTCAGATTCACAATACCGATTATTTGCCGACAGACTATATGCAGCGATGAAAGGGTTCGGAACTAATGAGGAGGCCGTTTACAACGTATTCCGGCAAATGAAAAGCAGAGTAGATGTATTGAAACTTATTGATGCTTACGGGGTGAAAGATGGAGAAGATTTATTGCAGTGGCTCAACGGCGATTTTTGGAGTTTCTCTAAACTCAATCAGATTTTGCGAGACAATAACATAGATTATACATTTTAAGAATAAAAACATGACACGGAAAAAGAAAATTATAATAGCAATTATAGTAGCAGTAATTTTGGTTATTGCGGTTTATGCAGTAATCAAAATCAGGGCAAAGAAAAAACTTGAAAACGAAACCGGCAACAACAATAGTACGGGAAGTTCTGGTAGCTCTGTAGGG
>JAISYZ010000036.1 GCA_031269545.1 Prevotellaceae bacterium | reverse complement strand
AAGAATCTGGTAATCCTGAAAATTTCTGCTTTCGACAAAACACCAATTAGTGAATTACTCACAGAAGATAACAAGTTGCAAGTCAAGATGAAAATCGAAAAACAATTATCTTTGTTCGGCTAATTTCATGTACATTTTTACGCACCACCAATAATTGACAATTGTTAATTCATTTTCGTGCTGCGACAACGCAAGTTTTCTTTTCTTTGGTAACTTTGCCCTGCAAATTAAAATATTCAATATAGACTATATAAACGCCAACATTTACCTTTTGTTTCTTGCTGTTCAGTCCGTTCCATGCAAAAGAACCTTGGGTTCCGAGCAGAGCGTTGTTTTGTACATCGGTAATAAATCGTCCTTGCGCATCGTAGATTTTTATGTTTGCAACATAACCCGATTCGGGCATTGCATAAGTGATAATTAATTCATCGTCAATGCCGCTGTTATCGGGCGAAAATGTTTGCGGCGAAAGATCAAAGCCATAATGTTCGAAATTAAATTCTGCCTGCGAATTTTTGTAAGTTGGAGTTGCATAACCAGCATCGCTTGATGCCGAATGCCAATTATTGACATCGTTTGCTGGTTTTTCGTAACTTGTGCGTTCAAGTGAAACTCCTTTTACGTTAGACAGAAACCTGAAATGCATTTTTTCGTTATACGAAAATTCGTCGATTATATTTTGCTGTTCGTCAAGCAATACAACCGTTCCATCCGTATTCGAATACGTCGGCAACCGTTCCATCAATATCATATTTTCGGGATTTTGCACATAATATTGTTGATTTACAATTTCGGGATTTGTTGTAAGCACAATAAAATATTGCGGTTGCAAAAATTTGCTTTTCGACTGTATTTGATATATTGACTGTAACAAACCCGTACTTTTGTTGCGTGTGGCTAAAAATAAATCGTTGATGTCAATGTTTCTTTGCGAACGGTTATAAATTTCTACAAAATCAACACCATTTGGATAAGGATTAAAAAGTACTTCGTTTATAATGATGTCGTTAGTTTGCGGCTTGTTCATTCTGCCGAAAATCAGATTAAAATCAACAAGATTGTTTCCTGCAATGTCGGTAAATGTATTTTGTATTGCGAGATTATAAATCACTCCGACATCAATAATATCACCAAAAACCAATGTTATTTCATTATAATCTGTTGTGAGATTTACAGGATTTCCGATATTGTTATCTACAAAATAAATTTCGGTTTTCGATGCTGTTTCTGTATTTATCGGTTCGTCGAAAGTCAGTTTCAGCGTATTGTCGGCGATAATTTCCCATTGTGTAAGAACAGGCGGTTCGTTATCGGGATTTTCGTTAAACACTGAATTTTTTTGTCCCGGCGTTCCTCCTTTTTCATCGTTACTTGATTTCCAGTTGTTTTTTAATTCCGAAAGATTATCAAAATCTATTTTTTCGAGCGACCATCCTCCTGCTGTTTTGTCTGTATCGCTGTGCCAGTCGGGCAAATAGTTAACTGCGGCAATCAGATTATTTTCCTTGTCAACGAGTTTCAGGTTTTGTCCCGAATATGTCAAGGTTGGAAAAGAAACGGCTGAAACAACTTTTCCATAATTCGACAAATCTGCGACAGCGCTTGATGTACAGATAATTGCATACGAGTTGGCAGAAATACTGTCGTTTGAAATTCGCGATTCTCCCGCAGTTCCGTACAATATTTTCCAATCGCCAATGTTGATGCCGTATTTCGTGCGGTTGTACAGTTCTATATATTTTCTGTCGGGCAAACCAACCGCAGGCTCGGAGCGAAACATTATTTCGTTGAAAACAATATCGCCGAAATCAAAATTATCGATAAAAAATGTCTTGGTCGCATCTGTTGTAATATTATCTTTATCAGTCAAATGATTGATTGTAACTGCAAATTTCCGCCCATGCAGGGTTTCGGTTGTTACAGTAATTTTATCCAAATTTTGCCCTTCGATGCTGTGCGAAATTATGTTTACATTTTCACCGTTTTGGTCAATCAAACTTATGCTTTCCATACTTTCTACCGATTTGCTTATTGATAGCGAAAGTTGTGTTTTGCTTACTTTATCTACGCTTACAATTTGCGCCGGCAATATGCTCGATGCGATTGTGAGTTTATCTAACCACAGACGCTGGTCGGCGCTCGAAGTGTAAGTGTAAAGCAATCCAAAATGATTGAAATCAAGATGCTCCGTGTCGATGGTTGACGTTCCTGTCGGCTCAAAATTCTCGAAATTTCCTGTTTGATCTATGCGTATTTTCCATTCTCCGCTTATTTTTCGTATGACTTCTATTGCGGCTTTTCCTGTGGTTTTTATGGCTGTTTCCCAATTGATATTTGTATTTAAAAGTTGGCTGACAGTTCCGTTTGTAATTTTGTAAAGATAAATAAAATCGCTGCTTCCAACAAGATTTACGCCAATGGCATAAGCATTTACAGCGCTGTCTTTCATCATCATTTCAGAATCTTTGTCGCTCATAAGAAATGCAGCCCAGTAATTTGATGACGATGGATTATATCCGTGCCTGATTAAAAATTTCCATATAATATCGCCTGCTTCGACGTCGATATTTTCAACAGGAACAGAAATTCTGTCGTGTCCTGCTGCTGTATTGTCAAAGACATGTTTCAGCGAAAAATTTCCTTCGATAGCATCGGTTTGCGAAGCCGCCCAACGATTTTCGGGCGTTTGCTTCCAGCCGTCAATATTTTGCGATTCAAAATTTTCCGCAATTTGTGCATTTAACGGAATCGAAAATGACAAAATCAATATAAGCAACCTGTATTTCATCGTTTTTAGCATCATTGATTTGCAAAAATAATGTTTTTTTTTGAATAATAGAAATATATATTTTAATTTTTACTTTTTTCAATCATTATCACAACTCTGTAACACAGGATGTTATACGGCACATTTAAACAATTCCTTCGCGAAGAATATCGTGTATGTGAATTACGCCAACATATTTTTCATCTTGGGTTACAAGCAATTGTGTTATTTTATTTTTTTCCATATTTGTGAATGCTTTTATTGCCAGTTCGCTGCTTTCTATGGTTTTTGGATTTAAACTCATAATGTCTTTGGCGCGAAGCGTTTTTGTATCAACTTCGAGCTGTAACATTCGGCGCAAATCGCCATCTGTTATAATTCCTGTGATTTTCCCAAAATCATCTACAACGGCGGTAGAACCAAGAAAATTTGACGAAATTTCTATAATCACATTCCGTATTATGTCAATATTTTTCACCTGCGGCTTGGCTTTGCTCATAATATCGCCAACGCGCGTATATAGTTTTTTCCCAAGCGAGCCTCCCGGATGTATGCGGGCAAAATCGTCTGCCGAAAATCCGCGCATCTTCAAAAGACAAATAGCCAAAGCATCTCCGACTACAAGTTGAGCGGTCGTGCTTGATGTTGGAGCAAGATTGTTCGGACAAGCTTCTTCGGTAACTGTTGCACGCAATATAAAATCGGCTTGCTGAGCCAGATACGAATTGATATTCGACACCAGCGCTATTATTTTATTTCCCATTTTTTGAATAAGAGGAATCAACAGTTTTATTTCAGCCGTATTGCCGCTTTTCGACAGGCAAATAACAACATCATCGGGTTGAATAATACCAAGATCGCCGTGAATAGCATCGGCAGCGTGCATAAATATCGACGGAGTTCCCGTAGAATTGAGTGAAGCTACAATTTTTGTTGCAATATTTGCGCTTTTTCCTATGCCTGTAATAATAACGCGCCCTTTTATGGAATGAATAAGTTTTACTGTGTTTACAAAATCGTTATCAACAAATTCGGATAATTTGCGCACGGCATCAGCTTCGGTTAATATTGTGCTGATAGCAAGTTGTTTAATTTGATTGTCGTCTATCATATAAAAAAAATTATATATACTTTGCAAAGATATAAAATAAATATGATTATTGTTGCCGATTTGTTTATTAAACATCAAATATCATAAAGAAATTGAGGTTTTACAAAACTTGCATTTGCGACATTGCAGACAGCGCAGAGATGGACAAAATAATTTTTAGCGCTGTTTTTCCAAAATTTTCATTTTTTTTGCGGAAAATTGCTGTTTATAAATTTTTTTATACCTTTGCATTCGAAAGTGGAAAAATTTGGCTGCTTGCAACCACATGAAAAAATGCTAAAACGCAATATTGACAATGTCTGTCGCAAAATATCAGCCACATATTTTTCTCATTAAAAAGTATTATTATAAATTTAAAATTATATTATTATGGGATTTTTATTCACATCAGAATCGGTTTCGGAAGGACATCCGGATAAAGTAGCCGATCAAATTTCAGATGCAATTCTTGATGAATTTTTACGTCAGGACGAAGATGCAAAAGTTGCATGCGAAACGCTTGTAACAACAGGATTAACAGTAATAAGCGGCGAAGTTCGTTCAACGGCTTATGTTGATGTTCAAACTATCGCTCGCCGCGTTATAAATCGTATCGGTTACAACAAAGCCGAATATATGTTTGATGGTAATTCGTGCGGTGTTATTTCTGCAATTCACGAACAGTCGCCCGATATTAATCAAGGTGTAGTTCGCAAAAAAACGGAAGAACAGGGAGCCGGCGATCAGGGATTAATGTTCGGTTATGCCTGCGACGAAACCGACGAATTTATGCCTTTATCACTGATTTTGTCGCAAATACTTGTACACGAATTGTCGGTTATTCGCCGCGAAAACAAACAAATGAAATATTTGCGTCCCGATTCCAAATCGCAGGTAACAATCGAATACGGAAACGACAATAAACCAAAGAAAGTACATACTATTGTAGTGTCAACGCAACATGATGAGTTTGACGAAGAAAAGGTTATGCAGAAAAAAATAAAAGATGATGTTATCAATATTCTTATTCCTCGCGTGAAAAAACGCTTGCCTGAACAAATCCAAAAAATAATAGGCGACAAATTCATATTGCATGTCAATCCGACAGGTAAATTTGTTGTCGGCGGACCTCATGGCGATACAGGTTTGACAGGACGCAAAATCATAGTCGATACTTACGGTGGAAAAGGAGCGCACGGCGGCGGTGCATTTTCGGGCAAAGATCCGAGCAAAGTTGACCGTTCTGCCGCTTATGCTGCTCGCCATATTGCAAAAAATATCGTAGCCGCAGGAATCACAAGCGAAGTTCTTGTACAGGTTTCGTATGCGATAGGAATAAGCGAACCAATAAATATTTATGTAAATACGTACGGAAAATCCAAAGTAAAATACAGCGATGAGGAAATTGCAAATAAAATTACAGATATTTTTGATTTGCGCCCTGCAAAAATCATTGAACGATTAGCATTGAAAAATCCTGTTTTTGAAGAAACGGCAGCCTACGGACATTTTGGACGCGACAGTTATGAAAAAACTGTTGAACTTGTACGTAACGGGAAAAAGGTAAAAAAGAATGTTGAATTTTTTGCTTGGGAAAAACTTGATTATGTTGAACAACTGAAAAAAGAGTTTTTTTAATATGAATATATTTTAATAAATTCAAAATACAGTATGAATATGAAATATTTATGTTAGTTATTTTGAAAGTAAATTAACAATAAACCAAAGAAAGCCGATTTTTGAATCGGCTTTCTTTTATTTGTTTAATGCTTGCATTTATTCATTTGCGAAATCGGCATCCACAAGGATACGACCGCAATATTCGCAAACAATCACTTTCTTACTCAGTTTAATGTCTAATTGTCGCTGAGGTGGAATTTTATTAAAACAACCGCCGCAGGCATCGCGTTTTACTGTTACCACAGCCAAACCGTTTCGTGCGTTATGACGAATTTTGTTATACGCTGTAAGCAATCGCGATTCGATTAAATCTTTGATTTCGTCTGCACGTACAATTAATTCTTTTTCGTCGGTGGCAGTTTCGGATGTAATTTCGTTTAATTCGCGTTTTTTCTCTTCGAGTGCAACTTTTTTATCGGCAAGCATTGCTTTTGTCGCTTCAATTTCACGTTTTTTATCTTTGATTTTTATTCCGCATTCTTTTATTATTTTTTCGTTCAGTTCAATTTCCAAACCTTGAAATTCCAACTCTTTCGACAACGAATCAAATTCACGGTTGTTTCTAACATTTTTTTGCTGTTCTTCATATTTTTTTATGAGATTTTTTGCTTTTTCAACACCGTTTTTTCGCTGTGCCACACTACTGTCGATTTCTTTGATTTCCTGCACCAAATTTTTTATGCGGGTATCAAATCCTACGATTTCATCTTCCAAATCCTGAACTTCGAGAGGTAATTCGCCTCTTATTGTTTTGATATTGTCAATGCTTGAATCAATAATCTGTAATTCGTACAATAATCTCAATTTATTGACCGATGACAAATCAGACAACATGTTTTTTTTAGTTTCCGATTTTGTCGGTTTCGATTTTTCCGTTACTTTTTTTGCCGAAGTTTTTTCAACTTTTTTCGCTTCTGTTTTTTTTGCCATTAATTTTTAATTTTTAAACTGATAAGAAATACGTTTTCTTACTTTTCAGGCGCCGATTTTTTTTGCAGGTGTCGTTTTAGCAGGTTTATCTTTTTCTACAACTTTTTCGTTTCCACTTTTTGCCATAATTTTTGTTTATTAAATAATATAAATAACAGGGTTTATATTTTTTTCAGCAATTTGCGCCGCAAAGTTAGGTAAATTTTTTTTAATAATATCACAAAATATTTCCGCAGTAAACTGTTCGCTCTCAAAATGTCCGATGTCGGCGATTGTTATTTTGTTTTCGGCATCAAAAAACTGATGATATTTAAAATCGCCTGAAACGAAAACGTCTGCTCGATTTGCGATAGCATCGCCAAGCAAAAAACTTCCTGCTCCTCCGCACACGGCAACGCGAAAAATTGTGTTTGAAACAGGTTTTGTAGAACGAATAATTTTTAAAGAAAAAATATTTTTAAGCATTTCATAAAATTCATCATGCGTCATTGGTTTTGGCAAATTTCCAATCATTCCCGAACCTGCATTTTCATATTTATTGTCTAAACTGTAAATGTCGTAAGCAACCTCTTCGTAAGGATGATTTGCAAGCATTGCAGTTTTGACTTTCGACAAATTGTGTTTTTGTGCAATCATTTCTATTTTTATTTCGTCTTCGATGTGCAATTTGCCTTTTTCGCCAACAAACGGTTTTGTTTTTTCTCCTGCTTTGAAAGTTCCCTTACCTTTTACGAAAAAACTGCAATTGCTGTATGCACCTATGTTTCCTGCTCCTGCATCGAACATCGCATTACGCACTTTTTCGGCATGTGATTCAGGAACGTAAACAGCAATTTTTATCAGTTCATTTTTTCGCGGCGATAAAATTTTACAATCGACAAGTCCCAATTTTTCGCAAATTTTTGTATTTACACCGCCTGCGATATTATCCATATTTGTATGTGCGGCATAAAGCGCAATGTCGTGTTTTATTGCTTTTGCAACTATTCGTTGAGTTGCATTTTGTCCTGTTATCTTTTTAAATCCCGAAAACACAACAGGATGATGCGAAATAATGATATTTATATTTTTTGATATTGCTTCGTCAACGATTTCTTCGGTAATATCGATGCACACAAGCGCTGCATTTGTTTCTGCTTCGGCGTTTCCAACAATCAGTCCAGCATTATCAAAATCTTCCTGATAATGCAGTGGAGCATACTCTTCGATGCATTGTATTATATCTTTTATTTTCATATTGTTTTTTTTATTTCGAGCAATTGTTTTTTTATGTTTTTGAGTATTTCTATTGCTTCCATGTTTTTTATCGTTCCTTCGCGATTTTCGATTATTCGTTTATATGCGCCATCTAATTTCATTCCCTGTTTGCGAACTAAAAAATGGATTAACCGCATTGTTTCAACATCTTGACGCGAAAAAAGTCTGTTGCCTTTTCTGTTTCTTTTCGGATTTATTATGTCTTTGAAATGATTTGTCCAAAAGCGAATCAGAGATGTTTCTTCTCCAAAAATATCTGCAACTTCACCGATTGTATAAAATAATTTTTCCGATTCGTTTTCTTTGACAGTCATAATATTTTCTTTTCAATAATCAACTCAAATAATATCAGGTACAAAGATACATATTTCACCCGCAATCACAAAAATCATGTTACAATATTTTTTCAACAGATTTTCAACATTTAAAAGATAAAACCATAATAATTACGCCAATGTTTGAGCAAAAAAACGGCACGGAACACTGCTTCATGACAAAAATTGTTTTTCAAAACCATAATGATTAACTGTTTTATGCAGTCAGTATTGTGTGTTCTGCATTCAGTCATTGATAGAAAAAATGATGAAGCCAACCCATGTATTTGCAAAAAACAGCAAATATTTTAATCAACATTTACTATATCAACAAGTTTTACATCAAGAGCTTTGCAAATTTTCAACAGCGTGCTGACAGTAAAATTTGTCCTTCCTTTTTCGATTCTTATCAGATTGTTGTATTCTATCTCAAGTTTATCCGAAAGTTCGGTTATTGACAAATTTTTTTCTTTTCGCAATTCTCTTATTTTCAAGCCTATTTTTATTAAAATCGCCTCTTTATTCATAATTTTCTATCAAAAATGATAGTAACAAAGGAAAAATGTTTACCTTTGTTCTTTGCAATCATATATGATAGAAAAGATAAATAAACATGCATTTATAAATCTTTTTTTCAAAGAATTATTAATAAAATTAACATAAAACAAGCAAAATGGCGAGGCTTGTTCAATAACAAAATAAATAAATTATTTGTTTGATTATGGGAAATTTATTTTCAAAAAAGACTGCGATAGTTCGCAAGATGATAGAAAAACGCATTTCAACAAATCCAATGTCGATAGGCGAAATTTCTTCATCGCAGGTTAAATATCTGTCTGACAATACGGTATGGAATTGTCCCGAAAGTATGATTTTCAGCATTATTAATTCCTATTTACACAGAATACGATTTGGCAAAGATGAAAAAAATGCGATTATAGAAATTGAAATAGAAGAAGAATCTGGAAATTACAATAATCATTTGCCGACTAAGCTCACAGATTATATTCATTACAGATTGCATGAAGAATATCCGATATTTGCATATTTATACACTGCCGATTTAATTTATGATTTTTATGATATGATTTCAAATCAAAGGGTAATGAATTTAAAATGTCATCATCAAAATTAAATTTACCCATCACAATAAACGATTAATTAAAAAAATCATATAAATTTGTTCCTTGATTGTAATCTGCCAAATCATCTTTGGCTGGTTATAATTTGTTGTATGTAATTATAATTCAAATTAATTCAAAATATTATCTCTTAAAAATGAAAATAGCAGACATATTAAAAAACGCAAAACGAACCCTTTTCACATTCGAAATTTTGCCTCCGCTCAAAGGTGGAAATTTCGGTGAAATACAACGCACAATAGAACCTTTGCTCGAATTTGCGCCGGCGTATATAAACGTTACATGTCATCGTGCCGACATTGCTTATCGCACAAACGACAACGGTGAAACTGAACGTTATACAGCAAAAAAACGTCCGGGAAGCGTTGGAGTTGCCGCTGCCGTAAAGTTCAAATATAATATAGAAATTGTGCCGCATGTGATTTGCGCAGGTTTTACGCGAGACGAAACCGAAGATGCCCTTGTCGATTACAATTATTTGGAAATGTACAACTTGCTTGTTTTGCGCGGCGACAAAATGAAATCCGATCCTGTTTTTATTGCCGAAAAAGATGGTCATGCTCATGCTGTTGATTTGCTGAAACAAATACAAAATATGAATAAGGGAATATATTTGAACAGCGAAATTGAAAATGCTACGCCAACCTGTTTTTCGTGCGGCGTTGCAGGTTATCCCGAAAAACATGCAGATGCAAAAAGTATCGAACAGGACATTATTTATTTGAAAGAAAAAGTCGATGCTGGAGCCGATTATATTGTAACGCAAATGTTTTTTGACAATTCAAAGTATTTTGAGTTTGTAGAACTTTGCCGCAATGCAGGTATTACAGTTCCGATAATTCCGGGCGTGAAACCGATTGCAACTGTTAATCAAGTTGACGTTTTGCCTAAATTGTTTAGTCTGTCGCTGCCGAAAGAACTGGAAAACGAATTGCGCAAATGCAAAACAAACGAAGAAGCAAAAAATACCGGAACCGAATGGCTTACAATGCAGGCGAAGGAATTGAAAAAAGCAAATGTTCCCGCAATTCATATTTATACTTTTGGAATCCCCGACAACGTTGTAAAAGTATGTAAGGCAGTATTTTAATAATAAATTTATGACAACGAAAAAATTATCCGGCAAAACGCTAAAACAAACAAATGAACAAAGAATTAAGAAAATTATTGTCGAAGGATAAATTTTTATCATCAATTGCCGAAAAAATTAACACCGTCGAAAGAATTAGCGTCAACGAAGGATTAAAATTATTCGAATCCCGCAATCTCTCGGCATTAGCATTGCTGGCAAACGAAAAGCGTAAACAGATAAACGGAAATTACGTCTTTTTTAATAAAAATTTTCATATAGAGCCAACAAATATTTGTATCCATAATTGTAGATTTTGTTCATATCGCCGCAGCGTTAACGATGCCGACAGTTGGGATTATAATATAAATGAAATGCTCGAAATTTGCAAAAAACATTATGGAAAAGATATTAGCGAAATACATATTGTTGGCGGAGTGCATCCAAATCGCAATTTGGATTTTTATTGTAATTTGATTGTCGAAATAAAAAAAATATTTCCTGCGGTACATATCAAAGCATTTACGGCTGTCGAACTTGATTATATGATTAGCAAAGCAAATTTGACATTGGAAGAAGGCTTGCTTAAATTGAAAAACGCAGGTTTAAATTCAATTCCCGGCGGCGGCGCCGAAATATTCGACAGCGAAATACGCAAGCAAATATGTCATCAAAAATCGGATGCAAACGCATGGCTCAAAATTCATAAAACAGCGCATAAACTTGGAATTGCATCGAACGCATCCATTCTTTTCGGACATATCGAAACTTACAGTCATCGACTGGAACATCTTGAACTGTTGCGTAATCTGCAAGACGAAACGCATGGATTCAATGCTTTCATTCCATTAAAATATAAGAATTTCAATAATGCTATTTCGGAAACAGGCGAAGTGAACGATATTGAAGTTTTGAAAAATTTTGCTGTTTCGCGCATATTTCTTGATAATATTCCGCATATAAAATCATATTGGCCCATGCTTGGAAAAAATCTTGCAGGATTTGCCCTGCATTTCGGCGCTGACGATATGGACGGAACGATAGCCGACTCGACAAAGATTTATTCGATGGCAGGCGCCGAAGAAAAAAATCCATCGA
This sequence comes from Prevotellaceae bacterium, assembly GCA_031269545.1. Classification (GTDB taxonomy): domain Bacteria; phylum Bacteroidota; class Bacteroidia; order Bacteroidales; family UBA932; genus JAIRKV01. The sequence goes on along the minus strand of JAISYZ010000036.1, from coordinate 5,579 downwards.
TGACAACTGCCGAAATGGTGAATTTCATAAAACAGTCAGGATTTATACCTGTCGAACGAGATTCTGTTTACAACAGATTGAATATTTTTGAATGATAAAAAACATGCTCAAAATTTTCGACGAAACTGAAATTATCTTTTCATTAAAATATATTCAAATATCAAAATATGAGCAATATATATACAAAAACACTTGTGTAAATTTGCAGAAATTATTGCCTTTCGTCTATAAATTCCATGAGAAATTTTTATCCGATTATATGTGAACCCCCATTTTTTTTATGTATTTTTCCCTGTAAATTTTGTAAAACATTTTTATCCGTTTGTGTGTAATTGAGGATTTTATGTTAACTTTGCGCATAAAATTATACAAAGATAATCAAAATGTTTATTGCACTCGAAGGACTTGATGGCGCAGGCAAATCGACTCAGATAAAACTGCTGGAAAATTATTTTGAAAACAAAAACAAACGAAATAAATACTTGCATTTTCCACGATTCGACACGCCTTTTTTCGGCGAAATGATTGCCAAATTTCTACGCGGGGATTTTGGAAAAATAAACGATGTAAATCCGTATATAGTTGCCTTGCTTTTTGCTCACGACAGGCGCGATGCATCTCAAACAATATACAACTGGCTCAATCAAAATCATAATGTTATTGTTGACAGATACGTATATTCGAACATCGGCTATCAGTGCGCAAAAATCGCCGACAAAGATGAACGCAATGCACTGCGGAATTGGATTTTGGCATTGGAATATGATTATTTTAAAATTCCAAAACCCGACATCAGTATTTTTCTTGATGTTCCGTTCGCATTTACCGAAGACAGGCTCAACGAAGCGCGTAATGGCAACGACAGAGATTATCTGAACGGGAAACAGGATATTCACGAAGAAAATCTTGAACTGCAACGGCGCGTTCGCGAAATTTATATCGAGCAAAAAGATACTGATGCAAATTTTAAAGTTATAAATTGCACATTTGAAAATGGCAATATGCTTGCTCCTCAACAAATTTTTGAACAAATAATTAAAATTTTACCGAACATATAAATATAATTAACCAAACAGGCTGTAACGTTTTGCAATGTTATTCGTCTAATAATAAAAAGGATAAAAAATGAAAAAAATAATGACAGTCATCAGCCACATAAGCCGAATTTTAATAGGACTTCTTTTTGTGTTTTCAGGTTATGTGAAAGCAATTGATCCTCTTGGATTTACTTATAAACTTGAAGAATATTTTCAAAGTTTGCATGTTACATTTTTATCGCCGCTGGCATTGATTATCTCGATTTTGATTATCGCTGCCGAATTGGTAATGGGTTTGTGCCTGCTGGCTCGCATACGCATGAAACTTGTTGCATGGTGCGTGCTTTTATTCATGCTGTTTTTCACGGTACTGACTTTTTATATTGCCGTAAAAGGCGATGTTGTAAAAGATTGCGGTTGTTTCGGCGATGCTCTTGTGTTGTCAAATACTGCTACATTCCTCAAAAATCTTGCTGCGATGCCATTTGTGATATTTATATTTTTTTGGCGCAAAAACTATACTCATGTTGCAAAATGCATTACTGAATGGATAATTGCAATTGCGTTTTTTGCCGCGGCTGTCGGGATAGAATTGTATTGTCTCCGAAATCTTCCGATTATCGACTTCATGCCGTACAAAGTAGGAATAAATATTCCCGAATCGATGGAATTTCCCGAAAATGCTCACCCCGACGAATATAAGACAACTTATTACTATTCAAAAAACGGCGAAACAAAAGATTTTGACGATACAAATTATCCTTGGAACGATTCAACATGGACTTATGTTGACAGTAAATCGGAACTTGTGAAAAAAGGTTACGAACCGCCGATTCACGATTTTGAAATACAGACAAAAGATGGCGAAGATATTACGGCTGACATTGTTTACAGCGAAAAATTTACTTTTATTTTTATTTTGCGCAAAATAGAGCAAGCCGATATTTCGGAGATAAGCAAAATAAACGAAATTGCCGATTTTTGCCGCGATGCGGATAATTTTGATTTTTACGCATATACAGCTTCAGGATTCGATGATATCGAAAAATTTATTGAAAAAACAAATGCAAAATATCAGTTTTGTATGGGAGATGAAACAACAATAAAAACAATGCTTCGCTCAAATCAGGGATTGATGCTTGTAAAAGATGGAAATATTCTGGCAAAATGGTCGTATCAAAATATTCCGTCAACAGACGAAATTAAAAAACTTGCAGTAACCGACTACGAAACCATAGTTGCCGATGCAAAGGCAGGCGAACGCCGAGCGACTATAATTCTCGCAGCAATAGCGCTGATTTTTATATGTTTCATTAATACAAAAAAATACAAAGTTTAAATTTATCGAAAATATTATGAAAAAATTTATTTTAATCGCATTGATTTGCACAACACAAAGTTTATTATATATTATTGGTATTTAAATATTTATATGAATTAAAAACAATATTAAATAAATTTATAAATTAAAAAATCTTACTTAATAATACTTGAATTAGTAATTTTACAAAAAATATATTGGAACGTACCTTAAACAATAAAACGGAACAACATGGCGAACGCGCGGTACTTGTTGGTGTCATTACCAGCGAGCAAAGCGACGTGCAAACAAAAGAATATCTCGACGAATTGAAATTTTTGGCAGAAACGGCAGGCGCAATCGCTGTGAAATCGTTTACTCAGCGACTTGAACGCACAAATTCAAAAACATTTGTCGGTTCGGGAAAAATCCGCGAAATTTCAGAATACATCAAAGAAAATGAAATAGATATTGCAATATGTGACGACGAACTTACACCTGCACAACTAAAAAATATTGAAAAATTGTTGGATTGCAAAATACTCGACCGTACAAGTCTTATTCTTGATATTTTTGCACGAAGAGCAAAAACTGCCTATGCAAAAACGCAGGTAGAACTGGCGCAATATCAATATTTGCTGCCGCGTCTTACGCGAATGTGGACTCACCTCGAACGGCAACGCGGAGGCGGAATAGGACGATATGGTCCCGGCGAAACTCAACTCGAAACCGATAGAAGAATTATTCTTGAACGCATATCGAAACTTAAAGAACAACTGAAAAAAATTGACCGTCAAATGATTTCGCAGCGCGGAAATCGTGGCAGTTTAGTGCGTCTTGCTTTGGTTGGCTATACAAACGTAGGAAAATCAACGCTTATGACATTGCTCAGTAAATCAGAAGTGTTTGCCGAAAATAAATTATTTGCCACACTTGATACAACTGTGCGCAAAGTAGTGATCGAAAATCTTCCGTTTTTACTTTCCGATACTGTTGGTTTCATTCGCAAGCTGCCAACTCAGTTGATAGAATCGTTCAAGTCAACTCTCGACGAAGTTCGCGAAGCCGATGTTTTAATTCACGTTGTTGATATTTCCCATCCCAACTGCGAAGAACAAATAAACGTTGTGAAGCAAACGCTGTTTGATATTGAAGCGGCGAATAAACCTGTTTTTTTGATATTCAACAAAATAGATGCATATACTTTTATTGAGAAGTCAGAAGACGACCTGACGCCGATAAAAGCCGAAAACTATTCGCTCGAGCAATTAATGAAAAGTTGGATTGCCAAAGAAAATACTCCATGCATTTTTATTTCGGCAAAAAACAAAACCAATATTGAAAAATTGCGTAACGACATTTACAAAATTGTTGCGGAAATTCACGCAGGACGTTATCCGTTCAATAATTTTCTGTATTGAAAAGTTTCGATTTTTCAGGAAGGCGCCTCTTGAAAAGGATATAAACTATTTGTTAATAGATAATTACGCTACAAACAGAGCCTGACGAAAATATGTTTAATGACTGAATTTAAAACTTTTTTGAAGGTTTTACCTTTGGCTTATTATTCTTTTTAAAAATCTCATTTTCTATTCCCATTACAATATCGGTAACAATGCCAAATCTGAATTGTCTGCCCATACTGCTACTGTTGTCAACATTAAATGTATTTTGCATGATATGATTTCGTCTTTGCTCGTTTGTCATTTCCGAAATGAAACTTTTTAAGTTTATATATTTTTGATTTTGTATTTCTGCCTGTAACTTTTCAATATTATAATTCCGTTTTAATATAGACGTATCATTATGCTGCAATATGTTTGATATAAAAATTATGCTGTCATTTTGAATCGAGTTAACTCGCAAAATGTATGCGGTATCGAGTTGAGCATAAGCTTTTATAAACGCAAAGAATGCAATGCAAATTAATATTATCTTTTTCATTTTTATAATTGTTTTTTTATAAATTCCGTATCCAATAATTAAATATCGGATACGGAACTGTCAATTAAAATTTATATCCAAACTTCACACCAAGTTGAACGCCAAAATTGGAATCGTTGTAATTATTAAATCCAAATGCCAAGCCTGCTTTAAATTCAAACAGCAGATGATTCCACCAAATACGGCGTAAACCCCAATAAGGAGAAACGGTGTATGCAGATGTTTCCAAAACATTATGTTTTTTTATCGCTTTGAAAATGTAATTACACTGAACGGCAAAAAACGAGCCTGCATTTCCATTTACATTTTTGCCTTTTTGCAACCGTTTTTGGAGGTTATAATAATAACGCGGTTCAATACTCACGTAAGGATGAAATGAATAATACCAGTGTTCGTCAAAAAAAGAGGATGATGCATAACCAATCAAACCTGCAATTCCAACACCACCGCCTATTGTATAATGTTCGCCAATAGCATGTTCATAAGTATAACCTGCGCTAATTAAACCAACATCTATTATATGATTTGATTGCGTACTGATCATGCTTTTGCTAAAAACATCTTCTGTGTCCTGCGCTTTTATTTGTTGAACTCCGACAAATAGTATAAATAAAATTAAAACATTTTTCATTATTATATAGTTTTTGTGTACAAAGATAAATATATTTTTCATATAAATTTGAATTTAACGTCTGCTCCTTATGCAGACAAAAATTATTTTTTCTTTTTTCTACTCTTTCCGATTTTCGAATACTCGTTCCGCTCTTTTGTTTGAGGTGGTTTTGCAAGAAATAATCATTACCACCGATTGCCCAAACTCAAATTCAATTTGAAATACGCACATAAAAAAAGCGCGGACAAAACTCAATAATTATCTGCACTTGTGGTTCTCGACTACCTAATCCGTAAAATAAAATGAATAAAGCCCATTGTATTTTACAATTTGCTGACAAACAAATAAAAAGCCCGATTATTACAAGTAGTCGGTAACAAACGAGCAAATTTTAACCCTTTTTGAGGTATCTTATCGGGCTTTTATTGAAACAAAGATACAAATATTTTCAGATATAAAAATAAATTACAGTATCATTATTTTTTTAAAATTCATAACACAGATGAATTTATCAAGGTATATACTTGTCAATAAGGATGATAAATGTTTTGTTTATATAAAATTTATATGATTACTTAATATTATACCTAAATTGGTTTTTGTATGACACAGCAGCTATTAAAAGTCTGTCAAACAATTGTTCACCAAAATACCTGCGGTTGAATTTATAACAAAATTCGTGGAG
>JAISYZ010000031.1 GCA_031269545.1 Prevotellaceae bacterium | reverse complement strand
TTGTATGACAACTATGTCCGTCCGTTTGTCGTGTTGTTTTCCATACCGTTGGCGTTGATAGGCGCATTGTTTGCAATGGCGCTGTCGATGCAGGCATTGAGCCTTTTTACCATGCTGGGACTGATTATGCTTGTGGGACTGGTCGCCAAAAACGCCATTATCGTGGTCGATTTCGCCGGACAGCTGCAACAGGAAGGCATGGAGGTGAAAGCAGCTCTCATCGAAGCGACCCGCAAACGTTTCCGCCCGATTATCATGTCCACGCTGACAACTATTATCGGGATGCTGCCGATTGCATTTGCGCAGGGACCCGGCGCCGAATGGAAAAACGGTCTGGCATGGGCGCTTATCGGCGGACTGACAAGTTCGATGTTTCTGACGCTGATCGTTATTCCGCTTGTTTACTACGGATTTGACAGGATAAAAACAAAATGGGGACGGAAAAAGAAACAACTGATTCAAAATAAAGTAATTAATTATGAATAAAAATGATATTGGCATTAATGCAGGCGTAATATGGCGACTGCTTTCGGACAAGGGAGCATTGAGCATCCGTGATATTGGGGAGTTTACACACTGTAACGAAATGTTTTTGTTTCTTGCTCTCGGCTGGTTGGCGAGGGAAGACAAAATACGGTTTTATGAAAAAGAGGGAGCGTTGTATGTCAAGCTGGAAAACGCTGCCTCCGAATGGTATTTTTAAATATTGCTGTCCGCTAAACTTAAAAAGCGTACAAATCACCAGTCCGAGATGCCAATAAAACGGCATTTCGGATTTGTTTGTGAAAAAGTTGCATTGGTTACTTGAATCTGCGAAGAATTAACCTTTCGGGCTAAATCTTTTTTTGAGGTGCTATTGTTGTAAGTACAGGGATTATCATCCGTAAATCAGATGTCTCGACTTCGCTTCGCTCCGCTCGACATGACGCGCTTCCATAGTGAGTGATGAGGGACTGTCTCAAAAGTAATTTAGCCCGAATTACACGAATTTACACGAAATTTATTTTAATGTAAATTATTGCTGTCCGGTAAACTTAAAAACCGCACAAAACACCTGTCCGAGATGCCGATAAAACGGCATTTCGGATTTGTTTTTGAAAAAGTTGCATTGGTTACTTGGATCTGCGTTTTGGAAAAAACGTGTAGATTTATTTTTTGTATTTCGGAAAAAATGTGTAATTTTGCAGTCGTATAATTGGAAAAAACGTGCAAAATGAACAGGAACATTTTATTGAAATTAGACAAATGGAAAAATTCGTCTGAACGCAAACCGCTGATTCTCACAGGGGCAAGGCAGACAGGTAAAACTTGGGCTATCAAGGAGTTTGGCAAAGCAAAGTTCAAAAACACCGCCTATATTATGTTTGAAAAAAACGAAAATATGCGGCGGCTTTTTGATGGCTCGCTCGCGCCGAATGACTTGCTGCCTTTTTTACAAGCCGAAAGTGGCAAAACAATTACCGCAGATACGCTACTGATTTTTGACGAAGTGCAAGCCGTGCCAAATGCTATTACTTCTCTGAAATTTTTTCAGGAACAAATGCCCGAACTGCATTTGATTGCTTCAGGTTCGGCTCTCGGAATTGCCATGCACGGAAATTCATCGTTTCCTGTGGGCAAAGTTGATAGATTACAGTTGTATCCGATGACTTTTTCCGAATTTTTGCAGGCAATGGGCGAAACGCACCTTGCAGAACTTCTGCAAACAGCAAATCCCGAACAACTCAACATCTTTCACGAAAAATTTGACCGTTATCTAAAACAGTATTTTTTCGTTGGAGGAATGCCCGAAGTAGTTTCAGAATACGCTGTAAATAAGGATTTTAATATGGTTCGTAAGCTCCAAAAGAAAATTTTGAAAGATTACGATGCCGATTTTGCAAAATATGCCACGCCACTTTTGGCAACAAAAATCCGTATGCTTTGGAACTCTATACCGCAGCAAATCGCCCGCGAAAACAAAAAATTTGTTTATGGTGCAGTAAAAACAGGGGCAAGAGCAAGGGATTTTGAAACCACTATTCAATGGCTGTTAGACTCTTCGATGGTGCATAAAATCAATCGCGTTGCAAAACCAAAATCACCTCTGAAATTTTATGAGGACTTTGACGCTTTCAAACTTTTTATCAGTGATTTGGGGCTTTTCGGTGCAATAACCAACACCTTGCCGAAACAAATTGTAGAAAACGACAACATTTACACCGAATTTAACGGCGCTATGGGAGAACAATATGTTTGTCAAGAACTTATCGCTTGCGAATTGCCGACTTTGTTTTACTGGTCGCGTGAAGATTCAAAGCGTGAAATTGACTTTATAACCGAAAACGAGCAGGGAGTTATCCCGATTGAAGTAAAATCGGGAACAAACCTGACAGCAACTTCTTTTGCAAAATTTATGAAAGATAATAATTCGCCGCTCGGCATTAAAATTTCGGCATTGCCCTACAAACAAAATGAAAAAGTAATAAATATGCCTCTTTATGCTACATTCAAAATTAAAAAATAGAGGACAGATTATCATTAATTGCTGTCCGCTAAACATAAAAAGTGCACATAGCGCCAGTCCGAGATGCCAATAAAACGGCATTTCGGATTTGTTTTAAGCCACTAATTCACGAATGTACACGAATAAAATTCGTAATAATTAGTGCATTAGTGGCAATAACTAAAAATACAAATATTTGAAAGATAAAATTAACAGAATACCAAGAAAGTTACTTAACTTTGATGCGCCTTTAGAATGGTTTTAAAAAAAGTTGCATTGGTTACTTGAATCGGCGCTCTAATAAATAATCGTGTCTTTTGCATAAAATCAAAAAAAATCACGTAATTTTGCGGCTTAAAACAGTATCAATTTATAAATTATAACAAAAAAATGGCTGAAAAATTCGGCAAAACGTGGTGGGGAGAACACTGGTTGCGCTCACTGGAAAACGTAGATTACGACAACCGACTACCGCGGGGAGC
>JAISYZ010000207.1 GCA_031269545.1 Prevotellaceae bacterium | reverse complement strand
CCTTCGGTTGTGGCTGTTATACGAAAACTGCCCAAATTGCCAAGCTGTACAGTATTGCCGTTGAGCAAAAGATTTGTAACAACTTTCAACAGTTGCGATACAGCCATTTCGGCTTCCTTTGGATTAAGCGTTGTTTCTTCTGCCAACAATTTGGCTACTTCGCGTTCCTTAATCATTCCCGTACTTTTCAACACGGGATACCATTTTTTGGGTGCATCAGGATTACCCGGATTGCCCCGTTCCATTTTGTTATAAAAAATAGGCATAATTAAAATATTTTTTAATGTTATGATAATAAAACATATAACGAAAAAAATTCGCTATATATTTGCATTTATAGTTCGAGGTATAGTGTGTAAATAAAAAAGATTTATATATTTCGCGCGTGCGCGTTATTTTTAAAAGGTAGGTCTGGCAATGTGTGTGTGTGTGTGTGTGTGTGTGTGTGTGTGTGTGTGTGTGTGTGTGTGTGTGTGTGTTAGCAAAATATTCGACACCGCCAAATATTCAGCAGTTTTTTTATCAACATTTTTGTTATTTTCACACGATATTTTCATTCTTTTTTAACCTTTTTTCCATAAAAAGTGTTGCAAAGTTAAAAAATATTTTTTTATCCAAACAATTTTTTTCAATTTTTTTTGTTGATTTGTCATTGCAAGCCTGTCGAGAAATCTGTTGCAGTTTTCTCACTGCGTTTGAAACAACGCTCTTATTTGGTTATTCAGATAGAAAAGTTATAAAGTTGAAAGTGATCCATTCCTTTGTTTATTTGGTTGTCATTAAATATTCAAATTCGCTTAATTATTAATTGTTTAATGTCAAAGGTCGCAAAGTTCTACGCAAAGGAACACAAAGGTTTTTAACTGATTAATCGCTAATCATTAAATTTCACATAAAAATAGGGTAATTAGTCAGTCATTAAAAAATAAAAAATCCCTCACTAAAAATTCAGCGAGGGACTGATTGAAAAAAGACTCATTAATCTTTTTTATTTGCCAATTCTGTACGGATTTTCTGTTCAAGTTCGTCGGCAAGTTCGGGATTGTCGTAAAACAGTTGTTTGACTGCATCGCGTCCCTGTCCCAATTTTGTGTCGTTGTAACTGAACCACGAACCGCTTTTCTTTATAATTCCCGTTTCTACTCCAATATCAATAATCTCGCCGACTTTTGAAATTCCTTCGCCAAACATTATGTCAAATTCGGCTTTGCGAAAAGGAGGCGCAACCTTGTTCTTCACAACTTTCACACGCACGCGGTTGCCTGTAACATCTTCGCCATCTTTCATTTGTGTAACGCGACGAATATCAAGGCGCACCGATGCATAAAATTTAAGTGCATTTCCTCCTGTTGTTGTTTCAGGATTTCCGAACATTACACCTATTTTTTCGCGCAATTGATTTATGAAAACGCAACATGTGTTTGTACGACTGATATTTGCCGTAAGTTTACGCAATGCCTGCGACATCAAGCGAGCTTGCAATCCCATGCGCGAATCGCCCATATCGCCTTCAATTTCAGCCTTTGGAGTAAGCGCTGCTACCGAGTCAATAACTACGACATCAATTGCTCCCGACCGAATAAGATTATCGGCAACTTCGAGCGCCTGCTCGCCGTGGTCGGGTTGCGATATCAACAATGTGTCAACTTTTACTCCAAGTTTTTCGGCATAATTTCTGTCGAAAGCATGTTCGGCATCAATTATTGCAGCAATACCTCCTGCTTTTTGCGCTTCGGCGATTACATGAATTGCAAGAGTTGTTTTTCCGCTTGATTCGGGACCAAAAATTTCAACTACTCTTCCGCGAGGAAGTCCGCCAATGCCAAGAGCATGGTCAAGTCCTATCGAGCCTGACGAAATAACCGAAACGTCAGCAACAGGCTTATCGCCCATTTTCATTATCGTGCCTTTACCGAAATCTTTTTCAATTTTATCAAGAGTTGCTTGCAGCGCCTTCATTTTATCGCTATTGATAGTTTGCGCTTCTTTTTCTTTTGCCATATTTTTTATATTTATTGTTTAGTTATATTTGATTTTTAAGATATTATCTGTTCTGCATGGTTTTTTGTGTCAACCTTTTCGATAATTTTTTCTATAATTCCGTTTTCATCTATGATGAATGTTGTTCGTATCGTTCCCGTGTATGTTTTTCCCATAAACTTTTTTTCGCCCCAAACGCCGTAATCTTCAACGATTTTTTTATCAACATCGGCAATCAGACTGAATGGCAGCGAGTGTTTTTCCGTAAATTTTTGATGCGATGAAACGCTGTCAATACTCACGCCGACAATTTCGTATCCCTGCTGCAAAAAGCGGGCATAACCGTCTCGAAGACTGCAAGCCTCTGCCGTACAGCCCGAAGTATTATCTTTGGGATAAAAGTACAATACTAATTTTTTGCCTTTAAAATCGGCAAGTTTTATTGTTTTTCCGTTTTGGGTTACGCCCGAAAAGTCGGGCGCTTTATCGCCTGTATTTAGTTTTTTCATAAAAAATCATTTTAACTCGTAAAGGTACAAAATAGATTTGTATAAGCAAAAATTTTTGATGCCATATTTCGTTTGCTATATTTCAATTAGTTTATTTACAGTATTCTGTAATTATATTTAATGTCGAAATTTATAAAATAAAATTCAAAAATTAATGCAATATATTTACATTTGGTGTTTTATAATACCGCATGAAGTAATATTGGTTTGCTATGCTTGCAATGACAACAATCTTTAAACAGTCAATCGATTTATTCGCCAATAATTTTCACTAATACTCGTTTGCGGCGTTTACCATCAAATTCACCGTAAAAAATCTGTTCCCATGGACCAAAATCCAACTTGCCGTTTGTAACTGCCACAACGACTTCGCGTCCCATTACTGTACGTTTCAAATGAGCGTCTGCATTATCTTCGTAACCGTTGTGCCGATATTGGCTGTAAGGTTTTTCGGGAGCAAGTTTTTCGAGCCACATTTCATAGTCGTGGTGCAGTCCGCTTTCGTCATCGTTGATGAAAACGCTTGATGTGATATGCATTGCATTACACAGTAACAATCCTTCGGTAATTCCGCTTTCTTTCAAGCACGATTCTACTTCGTGCGTTATGTTTATCAGTTGTCGGCGTTGATCCACTATAAACCATAATTCTTTTCTGTACGATTTCATATAGCAAATGTACATGAAAATTTTCAATTTACAGACAGACGAATAAAAATATCTTGCAAAATGTAGAGAGGAAAGATTATATATTTAATCGCTCCTTAAAAAGCAAAATTTCAGATACAAAAAATTAATAAACAGACATTTTCAACCTAACAGGTTTCCGAAACCTGTTAGGTTTTACTTATTGCTGAACTGTAAATGTTTGGTTTAATGATTTTGTAAAAATATTTTCAAAATATTTGCAGGGTTTTAACCAACACAGGTACAAAACCCTGCAATTTCTTACAAATATTTTTATCAACAAGTTCTTAATAATCAATCTATTATTTGCTTTTAAGAAGAAGATATTTAAATTATAAAATTCATTTTTCTTAATCTATATTGATAAATATATGTTGATTATAAAAAGAGGCTGCCAGAAAATACAGCCTATTCTTTACATAAATTTCACTTAAAACTTAATTCCAAAACACAGACAAAGCAAAGCATTATTCATTTCCAATCCATGATCAAGGCTTGTTTTTAATCTGTATGAAGCAAAAAGTTCATATTTAGCACTGTCAAGAAAATATAATCTGCCAACAAAATCAAGTCCGCCTATGCTTCTACTGGAACGATAATGCATTTTATACATGTTGGAATATCCATCGGGTAAATAATGCTCTTGCCAATAACCATAAGAATAAGTAAAATATTTAATGCTTAATCCTGCACCTACTCGAATCCATCTGAATTTATCAGGAAGAGGCGTAATCATTACTCCAAATGTAGCAAATGTTTCGTAATAATCATTATCTGTACCATAATGTATGTTCATCATTCCTGCGCCTGCTGTAAATCCTATGTATTTTGATGTTGAATATTGATATTCTGCTTCTATTGCTGGTCCCGTACGATATTTGTCGCCTGTTACATCATCTTGTATTATAATTCCTGTACCGATACGAAGAGTATTTTTTGTTTTGTTCTGAGCGGATACATTAGTACATAAGCAAACAACAAAAAGGGATAAAATAATTTTATTCATTTTCCGTTTCATCTTCTGATAAATTTTTAATATTTCTGATTAAAATTAAAGGCAAAGTTGCATGTGTTTCGGCTGTTACCTCTTTACCATATTATTAATCTTAATTTAATTTTTGTTTATAATTTATTTAATTTTAATTTATTTGCAATTCATCAATAATTTTTTGAATTTTCATATCTATTGCAGTCGAAATGTTGTTGTAATCGTCGGCATTATTCAAATGTTCGCGAGCGCTTACATAAAATTTTATTTAAAATTTTACTCCGAAATCTAAACATAGCAGAACATTATCAAATTTTAACCCTGAATTAAATCTTGTTTTTATTTTTGAAGAAATAAACAATTCATATTTTGAATTATCAATAATATAAAATCTTACAGGGAAATGAACTCCCCAATGGTATCCGCTATAACGAAAATACTGGTCGTATCCATAAAACAAATGGTCTGATATTTGCATTTCTCTTTCTACGCCCCAATAATCATCTTCTTTTTGTAAGCTTAATCCGATACCGATTTTAATCCATCTGAATTTATCGGGAAATGGAGTAAATACAGTTCCAACAGAACCAAACATTTTTATATAGTCGTAATTTTTGCCGTAATGTGTTTTTGTAATGGCAAAATTAACATTAATACCCACATATTTCGATAACATCCGCTGATATTCTGTTTCCAGTGCAATACCGCCTATTATATATTTATCGTCATTATCCAAATGGTCGCTGAAATTAACTCCTGCGCCTACTCGAATAATATTTTTTGCCTCGCTTTGTGCAAAAACATTAGTAAATAAAAAACAAAAAGCAATAAACGAAATAATTTTATTCCTCACCTGTTTCATCTTCTGATATTTTGTTAATGTTTCTGATTAAAATTAAAGGCAAAGTTGCATGTGTTTCCGACAGTATTTGATACTTGTAATAACCGTCTTCAAGCCCGATATTTTCAACATTTCCCCGTGCAAGGGTTAAAAGAACTATGCCTGTATCGGGAATATCGTCAAACAGATGACTGTTTAAAACAGCGCTTCCGTTATCAGGAATAACATCTGTCCTGCGTATGCTGATATTGGGATGATCCTGTCCGAAAGCCATTGAGCCTGTCCATGTTACAACTATGGCTACACCGTTTTCATTGTTGTCATCTGCATTCCATCTTAAAATAAAATTTTCGTAATAACAGAGAGGATACATATCTTCTTTTGTTAAAACAGATGGAGAAAATATTTCTATCTCTTCCGGAACATACATGTTGACAGTTGTATCCGAACCCAAAGCGCTTTGCGTACGGTTTACGTTACTTATCAAAAATTTAACATTTTTGCCATACAGCGATGATAAATATTCTTTTTCCTCCTTATCGCTTAAAGTGACATTATCGTCAATTGATTTTATCTTCATTCCGTTAATTGAAACAGAAAAAGGATTCTCTTTTATTACAGCCGATTGTGTTTTCGCCGTATTTTCAGTTATTCCGCTATAGGCTGTATAGAATACATCCTGTAAAGGGTCTGTTTTTTGTGCTGAAACCACTGTAAAAAAATCTTTGGGAGCATATATGTCAATATATTTACCGACATCTTTTGCAAGGAGAATATCACTGCTTTGTAAATTCCAAAAATTGTCTTTCATAACTTTTACTTTGGAATTGTTATCGGTTATTGTATTTGATTCATTTGTACAGGCAATAAATGCCGTAAACAATACAATACCTGTCAAAATTTTATACTTATTTTTCATATTAATACAGTTTAAAGTAATACCAAATAAGGAGCATTCCATCTTACATCATCGTTATATGCTCCGTTTATATATACGCTTCGTGATAATGCGCTCGTATTAACATTGGGATCCGAAATAAGACTTACATTGTCCCAATCAACACTGTTATAATCATAAGTAGAAGAAGCATTCTCTGCTATCGTATAAGAGCCATTCTCCATTACCAGATAACATGCATGATGATTGCCCATACCGGGACCTGTACCACCGTAATCTCCTCCTGTACCACCCGATGATCCTCCACCACCAGAACCACCGCCACTTGATCCTTTATATTTAGGTATTCCGTTACTAGAAGATATTCCTGTTATTTTGTAACCAAATTGAATTGTTGGAGTTCCTGTCCATACTACACTGCGATTAGCATAATCTGTAACTGTTTCTATTTTAAAAGTCATTGTAGTCGGTTCATTACTATTATAAGACAACACTGGGAAATCGTACAAACAAAGGGCTGTTGCTTTACTGCCATCGTCATCATAATAAGTAACATTACCCGAACATATACTATTACTTAAACTTACAGATATACTACTGCAACCAAAAAAAGGAGAAACAGATGCTGTTTTTGTTGAACTGTTAATCAAGTAAAATAAGTCTGTAATCGTTCCTGTATTTGTTAAAAATAATGGATAATGCCAAGACCTAAGATAAGTAACATCAATACCGTTTCCTCCATTAAGATTATATCCTAATTGTACTGTTATGGGCATAATATCAGAACCTGTAACTGTACATTGAGGTTTTTCACCCGAACCGTTAGGGCAGGCTATGCATAAATAACTGATAATTATTATTGCGAATAATTGTATTGTTTTTATTATTTTATTTTTCATATTATTAATCTTAATTTAATTTTTGTTTATAATTTATTTAATTTTAATTTCATGGTATTTTGGCTGCATTTATTGTAAAATCAGAAAAGATTGGATTTTACCACAGCCAAACCTCTATGAAATTGCACCGTCCCAGCCAAAAAATATAATTTTGCTGTGTAAATAAAGATTTGGATTCTGTCAGGCAATATTTTGTTTTATCGTTTTTATGTGAAACAGACACAAACATATAATACATGCATAAAATAAAACTCCATGCAAATTGTTGTATAACATTATTTATAAATCTGTTCATAAAACGACTTTAACAAAAGTTTGTGCAAAGATAGCAAAAAATCAAAATTATTAATACCAAAACAGTTTTATTAACATAGTTTAACTTTTGTATTTAGAAAAACTGTTTAATTTTAATTTATTTGCAATTCATCAATAATTTTTTGAATTTTCATATCTATTGCAGTCGAAATGTTGTTGTAATCGTCGGCATTATTCAAATGTTCGCAAGCGCTTACATAAAATTTTATTTTCGGTTCTGTTCCCGAAGGACGCACTGAAACGACTGTTCCATCGGCAGTTATAAATTGCAAAACGTTTGACTTGGGTTGATTGATTTTCAATTGCAAGCCATTTTTTACATCTGAGGTTTCGGACGTTTGGTAATCGTGAACAAAAATAACATCCGAACCTGCAAGCGAGCGCGGAGGCTTTGTTCTGTAACTGTGCATCATCGCCTGAATTTCTTCGACTCCTGTTTTTCCTTTTCGCGTAAGCGATATTAGTTTTTCTTTGAAAAATCCAAATTCCAGATAAATATCAAGCAACAAATCTATAAACGTTTTTCCTTTATCTTTTGCCCATGCTGCAGTTTCGGCAATTATTCCGCAAGTCATTACGGCATCTTTGTCGCGTACAAATTCGCCTGCTAAAAATCCATAACTTTCTTCTCCTCCTGCAATGAATTTTTTCGTTTTTTCGTTTTCTTTTATTTTTTCGGCTATATATTTAAATCCTGTAAGCACATCGAAACATTCGACATTGAACTTTTTGGCAATTTCGCTTATCAGATTGCTTGTAACTATTGTTTTTACAATATATTCATTTCCATGCAGCAAGTTTTTTTCTTTCCATTTTGTCAGCAAATAATATGTAAGTATTGCTGCTGTCTGATTTCCATTGAGCAAAACAAATTCATCATTTTTGTTTCTGACTGCAATTCCAACTCTGTCGGCATCGGGATCGGTTGCCATTACCAAATCGGCATTTTCGCCGATTGCTTTATCTATTGCCATTTTCAAAGCCGAAGATTCTTCGGGATTTGGCGATAAAACAGTAGGAAAATTTCCATCGTTTATATCCTGTTCGGGAACATTTATAATGTTTGTAAAACCAAGCCGCCGCAAGATTTGCGGAACAAGTTTTACGCCCGTTCCGTGCAACGGAGTATAAACAATTTTTATATCGCTGTGTTTGCGAATAATTTCGGGCGACAGCGACAGCGAATGTAATTTATCAAGATAAATATTGTCGATATCATCACCTGTAATTATGATTTTATTTGGATTTTCGCAAAAATCAACTTCATCAATATCAACAATTTTGTTGACTTCGGCGATTATGTTTTCATCGTGAGGCGCAACAATTTGTCCGCCATCCGCCCAATAAACTTTATATCCGTTATATTCTTTGGGATTGTGCGAAGCGGTAATAACAATTCCGCTATGACAGGAAAAATGACGAACAGCAAAACTCAATTCGGGAGTCGGACGCAGCGAATCGAAAAGATAAACCGTAATGCCGTTTGCACTCAAAACCGAAGATGCAATTTTAGCAAAAAAATTGCTGTTATTGCGGCAATCGTATGCAATTGCAACTTTTATTTCTTCATTTTCTATTTCTTTTTTAAGATAGTTTGCCAAACCCTGAGTTGCCATTCCCACCGTATATTTATTCATTCGATTGCTGCCAACGCCCATTATTCCGCGCAATCCGCCTGTTCCAAATTCCAGCGTTCGATAAAAACTTTCGACAAGTTCATGCGTGTCGTTGTCAATCAGATATTGTACCTGCCTGCGCGTTTCTTCATCGTATTTGTCGCCAAGCCAGATTTGGGCTTTTTCTAAAATTTGTCTGTCTATATTCATCTTTATAAATTTTTAATAATTAGTTAATTGATTTTCCACAAAGTTAGCATAAAATCCTCAATTACACACAAACGAATAAAAATGTTTTACAAAATTTTTAATATGCTCAGATTTAATATTTTTATTAAAAAAGAACGTCATTTGCGGAGAGAATAGTTTATACGGTTTAGCCTTATAAAATACCTGTTTATTATACTTTGCTCGGCGTAAAAATGTGAAATTAAAAATGAAAAAATAAACTTTCTGGATTTAATCCAGAATATTTATAATTTACAAAATTATACCGCATAAAGTATAACTTTTTTATCTGAAAATTTTGCTTTGCAAAGATCGACTGTATGACAAAATTGTTTTATAAAAAAATGCGGGGACGAAAAATTTTCCGTCCCCGCAAACAATAAACAATATTAAAACTTCGACAATTTCTTTCCAACTGTTTATTATTTATTTTAAACCTTCGCGTTTCAGCAAGGGATAAACATTAGGCGAATGTCCTCTGAAATCTACATAAAGTTTCATTAAATCGTCCGTATATCCACGCTCCAAAATGTTTTTGCGGAATGATGTCGCTGTGGCTTTATCGAAATAACCTTTTTCGACAAAGGCTTCGAAAGCGTCTGCATCAAGTACTGCCGACCATCGATAACTGTAATATCCTGCCGTGTATCCTCCCGAAAAAATATGCTTGAAATATGTGCTGCGGTAACGTGGAACTATTTGAGGTATTAATCCTATTTTCTGCATTTCATCTTTTTCAAATTTATTAATATCGGCAACAGGTTCGGTTGTCGAGCGTGTATGATAAGCCATATCGAGCAAAGATGCAGCAAGAAGTTCTACGTTGATGAATCCCTGATTGAATTTTTTGCTTTCCGTGATTTTTTCAATCAGTTCGTTTGGAATATTTTCGCCTGTTTCGTAATGGCGAGCGTACATATTCAATACTTCGGGAAGTAAAGCCCAATTTTCCATTATTTGAGATGGGAGTTCAACAAAATCGGTTGGAGTATTTGTTCCTGCAACGCTTGGATATGTGCAGTCAGAAAGCAATCCGTTGAGCGCATGTCCAAATTCGTGAAAAACGGTAGAAACTTCGTCAAGATTAAGAAAAGCAGGTTTATCAGCCGTTGGACGCGCAAAATTGTAAACAAGCGAAACTACAGGACGCACATCCACAATCTTTGTTTCGGATGTTTCTTCATCTTTCACACAGGTGCGATGCTGCGTGCGAAATTCTGTCATCCATGCTCCGCTTCCTTTTGTCGGGCGAACATAAAAATCAAGATACAGAATACCAACAAGTTTTCCATCGGCTTCCTGCACTTCGTAGGCAACAACATCTTCATTGTAAACAGGAATATCTGTTCGTTTTACAAATTGCAGTCCGTAAAGTTTCAAAGCAACATCAAAAACGCCCTGTAAAACGTTGTCAAGACTGAAATACGGCAACAGCATCTCTTCATTCAAATCGTATTTTGCAATGCGAATTTTTTCGGCATAATAACTCCAGTCCCAAGGTTCGAGATTGAATTTTTCGCCGCTTTCGCTTATCATTTGTTGAATATCGCTGGCTTCCTGTTTTGCAAGTTGCAATGCCGGTTTCCATATCTGCATCAACAGTTGTATTGCTGCTTCGGGAGTTTTTGCCATTTTGTTTTCGAGAGCGTATTCTGCATAATTTTTGTAGCCGAAGATTTGGGCTTTTCGTGTTCTCAAAACAACCTGCTCGGCTATATTTTGTTTGTTGTCCTCGGCATTGTTGTTGTCGCATCGCATGATATATCCTTTGAATATTTTTTCGCGCAAATCGCGATTTTTTGCTGTTTGCAGAAACGGAAATATTGAAGCGCGGTCGAGAGTGAAAACATATTTTCCATCAAGTCCATTTGCTTTTGCCGTTTCGGATGCAATGTCAATAAGCGACTGCGGCACGCCTTCGCAATCTTCGATACGGTCAACAACAAGTTGAAATGCATTGTTTTCGTTTCGCACCTTTGTTTCAAATTCAAGTTCGAGCAGCGACAGGCGGTCATTAATCTGCCGTATTTCGGCTTTTTGTTCTTCGCTGAGGTTTGCGCCGCTGCGAACAAAGTTTTTGTAAGTTTTTTCGAGCAGCATCAACTGTTCTTTATTCAAATTGAGTTCATCTTTTCTGTCGTAAACCTGTTTGATTTTGTCAAACAAATTGGAGTTAAGACTAATATCATTACTGTGTTGCGATACTTTTTTAACAATAGTTTCCGAAATTGCATCAAGCGAATCGGTAGCATCGCAGGCTCTCAAATTTTCGAAGGTAAGATAAACTCTGTCGAAAAGTTCACTGCTAAATTCAAAAGCAACGATTGTATTTTCAAAATCGGGAGCAACCGTGTTCCCAATTATTGAATCAATAAGAGCATTCTGTCGTTTTATTCCTTCGTCGAGCGCAGGAATGAAGTGAGCAGGTTTAATTTCATTAAACGGAGGTACGCCAAACGGAGTATCGTATTGGCACAAAAATGGATTTTCGCATGAATTTGATTTTTTGCTGTTACATGCAACAAGCGCTAATCCCAATGATAACATAAATATAATTTTTTTCATTTGATAAATGTTTTTTAATTAATTTTGCCGCAAAAATACAAAAATTATTAACATTTAACTAATTTTTATGTACGAAATAATCGGAATTATGTTTGTCGGCGGAATAATCGGATACGTTTTCAAATCAAAAAGCAAGTTTATACGATTGTCGGAAAAGATTTACAGTTTGATTCTTTTCCTGTTACTGTTTTCATTAGGTTTGTCCGTAGGAAAAAACGATGTTGCAATGAGCAGCATTTCAAATTTGGGCTTACTGTCGTTTGCCATTGCTGTATCGGCAGTTGCAGGAAGCGTAGTGTGCGCGTGGATTGTGTATAGGATATTTTTTAAAAACATAAAACACGACAAGTGAAAAACAGCATAATCGCCATATTATTTTTTGCGGCAGGCATTGCTTGCGCCAAACTGCAACTTGTTCCCAAAATCGTTTTAGACAGCGATTTTACACTGTATGTTCTTTACGTTCAAATACTGTTTGTAGGAATATGCATGGGCGCAGAATTGAACAGAAGCATAGCATTAATAAAATCGCTGAATGTAAGAATACTGCTTGTGCCGTTTACAACTGTAATCGGAACGTTGCTCGGAGTGCTGCTGTTTTCGATATTCATAAACAGTATGCCTCTTTCAGATTTGCTGGCAACAGGTTCTGGCTTTGGTTATTACAGTTTGTCGAGCATTTACATTGCCGAAATACGCGGCGAAACGCTTGGAATAATTGCTTTGCTGACAAATATAGCACGCGAAATTATAGGACTTGCATTTACGCCTTTATTTGCAAAACATTTTGGCAAACTTGCGCCTATTGCGGCTGCCGGCGCTACTTCGATGGATACCTGTTTGCCTGTAATAACTGCAAACGTTGGCAAAAATTATGCAATAATTTCGGTTTTCAGCGGAACGGTTGTAACGATACTTGTTCCGTTTCTGATAACTTTTATTTTACGCGTAATGTAAAATTATAAAATTTTCTAAAACATTACAAAAGCAATAAGTTCAAATGGTAAATGCAAGTATATTATTAAAAAACATTTTGTGCCTGTAATAAAAAAAACTAACTTTGTCGCTTCTTAAATAAAAAATTTTAATTTTAAAAAGTAAAATAATGAAAAAATTTATTACGCTAACATTAGCAATAATTCTGACTTTCAATTCTGCGCTCAAAGCAGATGAAGGAATGTGGCTTTTGCCATTATTGAAAAAGGTCGGTTTTCCCGAGATGCAAAAACTTGGAGTACGGCTTACATCTGAACAAATATACAGCATCAACAGTTCGAGTCTGAAAGATGCAATAGTAATTTTTGGCGGAGGCTGCACAGGCGAACTTGTTTCAGCCGAAGGTTTGATTCTTACAAATCATCATTGCGGATACTCTTCGATACAGCAACACAGTTCTGTCGAACATGATTATCTCAAAGACGGTTTTTGGGCAATGTCGCGCAGCGACGAAATTCCAACTCCGGGATTGCGGGTTTCTTTTCTTGAAAGTTTTGAAGATGTTACCGACTCTATTAATTCTGTAGCAGCAGGCATAGACAATGAAACCGAACGCCAAGCCGCCATTCGCAAGAAAATAACGGAAATGACTGCAAAATATGCAGGATTGAATGGAATACGCGCTACTGTTTCAAGTTTTTATGCGGGCAATGCATATTATTTGATAGTTTACAAAACATACAGCGATGTTCGCATGGTTGGCGCTCCGCCATCGTCGATAGGAAAATTCGGAGGCGACACCGACAACTGGATGTGGCCCCGTCATACAGGCGATTTTTCAATGTTTCGCGTTTACGCCGACAAAGATGGAAATCCCGCCGAATATTCGCCCGACAATCTTCCCTACAAACCCAAGCAGCATTTGAAAGTTTCGATAAAAGGCGTTCAGAAAAACGATTTTACAATGATTATGGGCTATCCCGGACGCACGCAACGTTACATGACTTCGTGGGAAGTTGACGAACGAATGAATATATCAAATGCAAACCGTATTCACATTCGCGGCATTCTTCTGGATTTGATGAAAGAAGATATGGAAGCCGACAGAAAAGTACGTATTCAATACGCATCAAAACATGCAAGCACAAGCAATTACTGGAAAAATTCTATAGGAATGAACAAAGCGCTTAAACGACTGAAAATTTATGATAAAAAACAGCAGGAAGAACGCAACTTTACAGCATGGGTAAATGCAAACGAAAGCCGAAAAGAAAAATACGGCGAAGCATTGAATCTGATAGAAAAAGCAGTTAACGACAGAGCCGAATATCAAAAACTGACAATGTATTATAACGAAGCCATTATTGGCAGTGAAATCATACAAAATACATTTATCATAAACAATTATCTGACAAGGTTTAAAACAGAAACGGATGAAAAACAAAAGACAGAAATACTTAGTGATTTAAAAGAAACCGTCGAGTCGACTTTCAAAGATTATAATAAATCTACCGATTTGAAAATCACAAAAGCGCTTTTCAAAGACTTTATCAAAAATATTGACGCCAAATATTATCCCGAAAGTTTTGCTCAAATTGACAGTCTTTACAATGGAGATGCAAACAAATTTGTGGATAATCTTTTCGCAACATCAATATTTTGCGACAATGAAAAGTTGGAAGCGTTTTTAGAACATCTTGACGAAGAAGCATTAGATGCAGATTTGGCAAATCAGATATACTCGTCGGTTGTGAAAAAAATGGGTGAATTACGTCCTCTTATTCAACCTGTAACCGAGCGATACAACAAAGGACGCCGTCTGTACGAAAGCGGACTGCGAGAAATGAACGCAGGCAAAAAAGCGATGTATCCCGATGCAAATTCTACAATGCGGTTGACTTACGGAACAGTGCAGGATTATTATCCCGCCGATGCAGTTCATTATGATTATATTACAACTATTGACGGAGTGATGCAAAAAGAAGATCCTGAAAATCTTTTTGAGTTTGAAGTTCCTCAGCGTTTGAAAGATTTATACAAAGCAAAAGATTACGGCATATATGCACTGAAAAATGGAAATCTTCCCGTTGCCTTTCTATCGACAAACGATATTACAGGCGGCAATTCGGGAAGTCCTGTGATGAATGCTCGCGGCGAACTTATCGGCTTGGCATTCGATGGAAACTGGGAAGCAATGAGCGGTGATATTTGCTTTGAACCCGAACTGCAACGCTGCATAAATGTAGATATCAGATATGTATTGTTTATTATCGACAAATATGCAGGCGCAAAACATCTTGTTAACGAAATGACAATAGTAAAATAATTCGGTATTTAACGATTTGCTGTTTAATACTTTAACTAATAATTAACGCACGTCATTGCAAAACACTTGCAATGACGTGTTACATTAAAATTCCATCTTTGCAGAAGTAAGTTTTGTAATTTTAAATAGTCTTTCCTTAAAAAGTAAGATTTTCAGACACAAAAATTAATAAACAGGCATTTCAAACCTAACAGGTTTCCGAAACCTGTTAGGTTTGATGATGCTTATTGTCCCATCAGGGACAGAATATTAGTAGAAAGAAACGCAGACACATGCATGTCGCGCGAGTTGCCGACAGTTTTTCATGTCATCGGCAGCGCTTCGCGCGAAAATCTCGGCGGTAATTATTTTTCTACCGACATTTTGTCCCTGACGGGACATTTTTAATTGACAATTACCTGTGTAATGATTTTATGAGAAAATTTTCAAAATATTTGCAGGGTTTTGAACCGGATATTGTTAAAACCCTGCAATTTTTTTATCTAATTTTAACTAATAATTGATTGTTAATAAATATTTTATGTTCTTTTTAAGGAGAGACTATATATTTAACCCAATATTGTCCGACAAATTCATTTTTCCCGCGAAATTTTTGCAAAGAATTGCAGTTAAGTGTGTACTTTTACAGTTGACCTTGATTTTTTTCATTTCATTATCTTTATAATTATTTGAATATTAAACTGTAAAACTACGAAATATCAAGGTCTTTTCCAACTAAAATTGTTATATATTGTTAATATTCAGACAGATATAAGGATTAAAAATAATTTTTGTCATGTAGTTAAACTTTTTCTCTATAAATTTTGTAAAACATTTTTATTTATCTGTTTGCAAATTGTCAATTATCCATTGTTTTTTTCACACTTCTCAAAAAAAAATCGCCTGTAAAAAAAATTTTTGTCTTATAATTTATATTATATGCGCACCTAAAGCGCTCTAAAACAGCATAATGTAATTTTGCGTTTAAAATATCTTAGCAAAAGGCTATTTTTTATGTCGAATAATTATCTATCTTTGTGAAGATAATTTGTCCTATAATGTAAATTATAAGACAAAAATCATGTTCGATGTAAAAACTAATTTTTAACAAAACAAACATTATGACACCTTGTAATAATCCTGCAAAAAAACGTGAATCGGCAATCTTGCGCAGTTATTATTGTGCATTGCATATATTACATGATTGTTTTGTGATGCAAATGAAATTTTTGCAGTTTACAGTGCAACATTTTAGGTACATAGAATTGAGTAAAAATAAATCTTTGGAAATATATAAAATTAATTAACAAATTAATAAATATGAGATTAGCAAATAGATTATGTTTAATTTTAATGATGTTTGCAGCGTCTAATTTCGTTTGGGCGCAAAGAGTGCAAGTATCAGGCGTAGTAACTGGCGCCGAAGATGGGAATGTTGTTCCCGGAGTATCGGTGGTGGTTAAGGGCGCAAATACCAATACTGTAACCGATGACAAGGGACAATACAGTATTGCTGTTGCGAGTGATGCTACTTTGGTGTTTTCATTTTTAGGGATGAAAACACAGGAAATAGCAATTGCCGGTCGTAGCCTTATTAATGTTGTAATGGAATACGATGCAATGGAACTCAACGAAGTGGTGGTTACCGCTTTGGGTATAAAAAGAGCAACGAAAGCGTTAAGTTATGCAGTGCAGGAAGTAAGAGGCGAAGAAATTTCGGCAGGACGCGAAATGAATGTCATAACTGCATTATCGGGAAAAGTTGCCGGCGTTGATATTTCAACAACAAGCGCGGGACCTTCGGGTTCGACACGAGTAATCATTCGTGGTAATTCTCAATTGTCAGGTTCTAATTTACCGCTTTATGTGGTTGACGGAATTCCGATGGACAATACGCAATTAGGATCTGCTACCAATTGGGGAGGATATGATTTTGGCGATGGACTTTCGTCGTTAAATTCCGAAGATATAGAATCGGTATCTATTCTGAAAGGAGCATCGGCTTCGGCGCTGTATGGTTCGAGAGCGTCAAACGGAGTTATTCTTATTACAACCAAATCGGCGAAAAAAGGCGAAGGATTAGGCGTAGAAGTGTCGCTCAATGTGAATGCAGTAACTTTAAATACTGGACTTGATGATTATCAGCGCATTTATGGACAGGGACGAAACGGACAATTGATATTGGATGTTACGGATGCCAGAGGTTCTACACAATCGGCATGGGGAGCAAAACTTGATCCTAATTTGTCTATTCCAATTTACAACGGTCAGACAAAACCATATTCGAATGTAAATAATAATCTTTTTTCGTTTTTCAGAACGGGACTTACGACAACAAATTCAATTGCATTATCAAAAAACAATGATGTTATTGATTTTCGTTTTTCTGTTTCGGATATGCGAAATACCGACATTGTTCCCGAATCCGACATGTCGCGCACATCGTTTATGTTTAAAGGCGGCGCAAAACTTGGCGCAAAAATGCGGATTGAGGCGCGAGTCAACTACACTTACGAAAAGGTAAACAATCGCCCGGCACTGTCCGACAGTCCAAACAATATAGGAAACGCTCTTGTCGGCATAGCGCCTAACTTTGATCAACGCTGGTTGTCGGAAAATTACAAAGACGAATATGGATATTACAATCAATGGAACGGAAACGATTACCGGCTTAATCCTTATTGGGTTCTCAATGAAATGTCGAACATATCAACCAAAAAAAGAGTAATGGGACATTTTCAGTTTAATTATAATTTTCTGCCTGATTTCACATTGCAGGTAAAAGCAGGAACTGATTTTTTCGATTTCAAAGTTATCGAATTTGTTTCAATGTCAACGCCTTTGCGCATGGGCGGCGAAATGACGGAACGCCGCGTATCGGTTTCGGAAAACAACTATGAAGCAATTATAAAATTTGACAAAACCTTTGCCGAAGTTTTCAATGTATCGGCATTTGCCGGAGGAAATATTATGAGATACAAATCGGATATGCTGACAAATACAGGGCGCAATCAAGTGATACCGGGAATCATATCCATATCCAATTATACCAATTATACTCCCGAACCGGGCTTGTTTCAGCGACAGGTTAATTCGTTGTATGGAGCGGTTTATTTGGCTTACAAAGATTTTCTTTTCGCCGACTTTACTTTGCGTAACGACTGGTCGTCAACATTATCTCCCGAGAATCGTTCGTATCTGTATCCATCTGTTTCGGGGAGTTTTATTTTTTCTAATTTCTTTAATATTGAAAATAATATTTTTTCATTTGGTAAATTTCGCGCATCATGGGCAAAAGTCGGCGGCGATACCGATCCTTATCAGTTGGATTTGACTTACGGATTGCGTTCGTTCACTTTTGGAGGACATTCGCTTGGCGAAATAAGTTCTACAACTATCCCTAACCGCGAACTTAAACCCACTTCGACATATTCGTATGAATTTGGCTTGGATTTACGTTTCTTTCAAGGCAGAATTAATCTGGATATGAGTTATTACAATCAATCAACAAAAGATCAGATATTGAGTTTGCCAATTACAGGAACAACAGGCTACACAAGCGCTATGGTGAATGCAGGAGAAATATCCAACTGGGGAATAGAACTTTCGCTATCGACAACGCCGATTAAAACAAAAGGTTTTGTATGGAACAGCACGGTTAATCTGGCAAAAAACGTAAATAAAGTAGCAAGTTTGCATCCTCAGGTTAAAAACTATGAATTGGCGCAGGCACGCTGGGCGCAGGCAGCAATATATGCTTCGGAAGGCGAAGCCTACGGCGCTATCGTAGGAAGAAAATTTGCCCGCGACCCTAATGGAAATGTGATATTCAGAAATGGATTGCCTGCATATACAAGTGATTTGCACGTGTTGGGAAATGGAAATCACGATTTCACTTTGGGCTTTAGCAATAGTTTCTCGTATAAAGGCTTTTCGTTAGGTATTCTTTTTGATATGAAATGGGGAGCAGATATTTACTCAATGACGGCATTATTCTCGCATCTTAACGGAACATCCGAAGAAACGCTCGAAGGGCGCAAAGAATGGTACGAGTCGGAAGAATTACGCAAGTCGCAAAATATTCTGCCCGAAAACTGGACACCCACAGGCGGTTATGTCGGCAAAGGAGTAAAAAATATTGGAACAGATGATGCTCCAAATTATGTTCCAAACGATGTTCCTGTAAATCCTCAATCGTATTGGGCAAATATTTATGAAAACACTCCCGAACCGTATATTTACGATGCTTCTTATATAAAACTGAGAGAATTGACGCTTTCGTATCAAATTCCTGATAAATTGTTGAAAAAATTAGCAGTTAGAGATGTTTCAATTTCCATATTCGCACGCAATTTATGGACAATTTATTCCAATCTTAAAAATATTGACCCCGAATCCAATTATAACAACGGCAACGGACAGGGATTCGAATATGGCTCGCTGCCTTCGCGAAGAACTTATGGTATTGGTTTAAACTTTAAATTTTAATTTGACATGAAAACAATAAAACATATTTTACTAACTCTTTTAATGGGAACAATACTTATTAACTGTTCTAACTTTGATGAACTTAATAAAGACCCTAATAAAAGCACTAATTTAGATCCAAATTTACAAATTGCAACCGTGCAAATGCGGCAATCCGAAAATCATCAGGAATGGCATAGATATTTGTGTTATCCCGGAGGTTTCATGCATCAATGGTGCGGCGACTGGGCAACAGTAAATTATGGAGGGCATTGCACAAAATCTTCCGCTTTCACCGAACAGTTATGGATGGCATATTATCCTTATATCATACGCGATGTTGTGGATGTAGTGCAACGCACCAAAAACGATCCGAAATTCGTCAATGTAAATGCAGCAGCGCGAATTTTGAAAGTAGAAAATTTCTTGAAACTCACCGATTATTACGGAGATATTCCTTATTTTAATGCAGGAATGGGTTACTACACGGGCGATTATAATGAAGCATACGACAATCAGGAAGACATTTACAATGACTTTTTCAAAGAACTGACTGAAGCCGCTGCAAATTTAGATCCTGATGGCGACTTATTGACGCACGACTTGTATTATAATGGAGATATTGCCAAATGGAAAAGATTTGCAAATTCGCTGCATCTGCGCATAGCAATGCGTTTGATTAAAATAAATCCTGAAAAAGCCCGTACCGAAGCAGAAAAAGCCATTGCTGCCGGAGTATTAACCTCAAATGCCGATATTTGCATGGTAAAACATGAAAATTATCAAAATCCCGGCAGCGGCGAAGGTTCCGGCAACGGACTGGCTACGCGACTGTCAAATCAAGGCGACGCTATTAACAACGCTTTTCGTCTATCCACCGAATTAATTTCAGCAATGGAAGATCGCAAAGATCCTCGTATTTTATATTATGGCGGCGTTTATTTCAACAATGGCGCAGGTACCGAAATCACACAAGCGGTAAAAACGGCATTAGGAAATTGCCCTTATCAATACATGACATTTCCAGCACAATATTTTTCGTACGAAGATTGGCGTCCGGCAATAGACATTGTTGTGAATGGCGAAACGTGGAGCGTGCCACACTCTTTCCAGCGTATGCAACCATCAAAACTGATTACTCGTTTCGATGCACCTTTCATTCACATGACTTATGCCGAAGTTGAATTTTTGCTTGCCGAAGCAGCATATCGCGGATGGAATGCAGGAGGAAGCTCGGCTGAATCGCATTTTGAAAAAGCTTTGGAAGCCGCTGTACGTCAATGGTCGGTGTTTGGAATTTCTAATTTTAATGAAGCAGCCATTGCAGACTTTATAAGTTTCAATAAAAATAATTTTGCAGGCAACGAATTAGAAGAAATCAATACGCAACTTTGGATATTGCATTTTTTAGACCCGTTTGAAACTTGGGCAAACTGGCGCCGTACAGGAATTCCCGAAATAACCTTTATTGTCTGGTCTGATAATGCTTCGAACGGAAAAATACCAAGACGTATGGAATATCCTCTCGAAGAGCAAACAAAAAATTCAGCAAACTATCAGGAAGCAGTCAGCCGCATGGGCGGAGCAGATGATTGGACAAACCGAATTTGGTGGGATAAAGAATAATTAATCATTTAAAAAATAAAGATATGAAAATAATAAATAAAATATTTCTTTGCAGTATATCACTGTTGTTGGGCATATCCTGCACTAATGACGATGCGGATAATCCGACATTCGGCGATAATGATGTGCCTGTGATTTTTATAGACTGGGCAGAAAATATGGCGTTTAACGTAGGCGATGCCATACGGATAAGTCCTCAAGTATCTCCTTCGGATGGAGTAACTTATAAATGGATTTATAATGATGAAGTTGTTTCAACCAATAAGAATTTGGAATACACAGTAACCGAATTTGGATCTTTTGTTTTGAAATTTGAAGTTGACAGAAACGGAGTTAAAAATTCACGCATAACAAATGTTTTGGTAGTAAAACCATTTGAACCCAAAACATATAATAAAAAATCAGTTGCATACATTACTGTCGATGGCTCTGTGGCAGATGTGCCGTGGGATGATATTACGCATTTGATAGTTTCATCAGCCGTAATTGGCGCTGATGGACTGCCCGATTTAACTTTTGGCGGGCGCACAACACTTGATATTTCTACACTAATTTCAACCGCTCATAATTATGGCGTATATGTGTTGATTGAATTTTCGGGTGCAACAACTTATTTGAATGCTGTACATGCATACGGAAGTCTTAATTTTTATAATGCAGCCGTAGCGGCTAATCGCGATGTTTTTGTGAATAATCTTGTGCAAACCGTCATCGACAATAAATTCGATGGAATTAACATTTATATGGACAAGGCTGACGATGGTGCATACGTAGATCCTGCGACATTGAAAGATT
The DNA here is from genome assembly GCA_031269545.1 of Prevotellaceae bacterium. Classification (GTDB taxonomy): domain Bacteria; phylum Bacteroidota; class Bacteroidia; order Bacteroidales; family UBA932; genus JAIRKV01. The sequence goes on along the minus strand of JAISYZ010000207.1, from coordinate 9,111 downwards.
TTTACGAAAAATTGGGCGTAGCGCTTAAAGCCGTTAAAAACACTTTAAATGACGTTGAATATGATTATCTGTTATCGATGTCGGTATATGGAGGCTGGACAAATGCCACACTGTCGAATATGGTTAATATTCCAACTTACGACTGGATAAATGTGATGGCGTTCGCCGCCGAAGATTTAACTCCCGGCGCTCATTCTGCCGAATGGTATTTCACCGACCAGATTAATCAATGGCAGAACTGGTACGGAGTAGCGCCATCTCGCATTGTGGGTGTAATTCCTGCATTCGGGCTTCGTTATTTTGGAAATCCCGCTGATTACACTTGGGGCAATCTTTGGCAATATACCGAATATATGCCATACCGTACTTTATGCGCTACTTATTCAAATGCGCATGAAACAAATCAGCAGGCAGTTGACAATGGAATTTTTTACGATGGGTTCCCTGCTATCGAAACAAAAGCGCAATATGTTAACGACAATAATCTTGGCGGCATGGCATTGTGGTCTGTTGAAAGCGACAGCAAGGATGAAACAAAATCCTTAATGAAAAAAATAAACACATTGTTGGGAAATTAAATAATCAGAATAACAAAAACCCTCGACAAAAGTATTCGTGTCGGGGGTTTTGTTATTTGCTGTAGCGAATAAGCCTGCGCTGTTTACCTTGCAACATTTCCTGACTTCGACAATACAACACCCTAAACGTTTCTCCAAAAATTTAGATTAAAAAGTTTGGCAATAGATTGCAGTTAATTTTGTAAAACATTTTTATTTATCTGTTTGCAAATTATCAATTATCTATTGTTTTTAACACTTCTCAAAAATTTTTTTTTGACTTATAATTTATATTATAGGTCAAATTTTTCTGTTCGCAAAGTTATATGATTATTGTAATATTTGCAAATCGTATGTCTGTCAATAACTCGTTGATAACCTGTTGATAAAATTTATAATATATTATCTTCCTGTGATTTACATGCGCCTATAATATAAATTATAAGTCAAGGTTGCAAAAAAGATTAATATTAATAAAAATGCAGACAGTCAAAAAAAGGCTTTATAACTCTTTAACAAAAAGAATCACATTAATCAAACGTCCTGATAGTTCTGATTTATATTCGTTTCCATCGGGACATACGGCAACTGCATTTGCGGGAGCGCATATTTTGTATAAAAAATACAAAGATGTATCGCCATGGTTTGCTTATACATTCTTACAAATGATGACTGAACAAAAATATCTGTATTGTCTTCTACGCGCTTTGTGTTATGTATTACAAACAATCCGTCATTTTTATCAATATAAAATATATCTATCCAAATCAGAATTATGAACAAGACATCAAATTATTATTTTACCATTGTCATTCCCGTGTATAATGAGGAAGACAACATATTTCCGCTGACTCACAGTTTGGATGCGTATTTAAAACAGGCTTTGCAAAAAACTTGCGTGCTTTTCGTTAACGATGGATCAAGCGACCAAAGCATGCAGCACATATTGGAAATTTGCAACAGCCATAAAAATTTTTTTTATCTTGATTTGGCTAAAAATTCGGGATTGAGCGCAGCCTTAAAAGCGGGAATAGATTATACCGAATCGATGTACGTCGGCTATATGGATGCTGATTTGCAAACATCTCCAGACGATTTTAATCTTTTGCTCTCCGATATTGTCGATTATAAGATGGTAACAGGCGTTCGCGTCAAACGTAAAGACTCTGTTTTCAAAAAACTTCAGTCAAAAATAGCCAATGGATTTCGCAGGATAATGACAAATGATGGAATACAGGATACGGGTTGTCCGTTGAAAGTACTGCATACCGATTGCGCCAGGCGAATACCGTTCTTTAAAGGAATGCATCGTTTTTTACCCGCTCTGGTACAGTTGCAGAACGGCAAAGTAAAACAGGTTACTGTACGGCATTTTCCGCGCAGGGCGGGAAAGTCAAAATATCATTTGTGGAATCGTTTAGTTTCGCCTTTTGTGGATTGTTTTGCTTACCGTTGGATGAAAAAGCGTTATATCAACTATACCGTAAAAGACAGTAATTTAATATGAAAGATAATATTTTTGTTTTTTGCATTGGTTTTTTGGCGCAGGCTCTTTTCGCCATGCGCATTTTAATACAGTGGATATTGTCTGAAAAAGCAAAAAGAGTCGTTTCGCCTTCTATCTTTTGGATTGTAAGTTTGGTGGCTTCATATTTTCTTTTTTTATATGGATGGTTTAGAAACGATTTTTCCATCATTTTAGGACAGGTCATTGCGTATTATATTTATTTGTGGAATATAAATGAAAAACGGATTTGGAAAAAATTTCCGTTGATTTTGAAAATCTTACTCATTTGTACTCCAATAGTAATATTGGGATTAATGTTGCACGATGCAGATAGTTTTATCAATAATTTTTTGAAAAATGACAGGATACCTGTGTGGTTATTATTGTTTGGTTCGTTGGGACAAATTATATTCACACTGCGCTTTGTTTACCAGTTGGTTTATTCGTATCAACATCACGAATCTCTGTTACCTGCAGGTTTTTGGATTATCAGCCTGGCAGGTTCTTCTATGATTGTTATTTATGGAATTATTCGCCTCGATCCTGTATTGATTTTAGGACAGTCAACAGGTTTTATTGCCTACTGTCGTAATTTGATTATCGGTTACAAGGCGGTTTTACATCAGTCTTAAATATGAAAAATAAACATTACTTACTGATATTATTGTTATTATTACCTGTAATACTGTTTCGCGATTATACTCCCAATAACGAACTTCGCTATATCAGTATTGCAGACGAAGCCCTGCGTAACGGACATTTCTTTACATTCACAAATCAGGGAAATATTTATGCCGACAAACCGCCTCTTTATTTCTGGGTTTTTATGATTGGCAAATGGTTATTGGGAAGTCATCAAATGTGGTTTCTTTCGTTATTTTCATTGCTGCCTGCATTAGGCATTGTAAAAATTATGGATAAATGGGTAAGCGCTGAAATGTCTGTCTCCAACCGTATTTCGAGCGGATTAATATTGATGAGTTGCGGACTGTTTCTTGGCGCAGCCCTGATATTGCGCATGGATATGCTGATGTCTTTTTTCATCGTGCTGTCGCTGTATATCTTTTACAGGATGTATAAAGACAAAAGCAATTCCAAACGAAACGCCATTTTATTTTCTGTCTGTATTTTTATGGCTGTTTTTACCAAAGGCGCTGTTGGAATTATTGTACCTATGTTTGCTACTTTCTTTTTTCTGCTGGTAAAAAGAAAAATGCGAACATTCTGCCGATACTGGGGATGGAAAACATGGGGAATATTACTTTTGCTCTGTGTTGTTTGGTTTGGATGCGTCTATGCGGAAGCAGGTTACGATTATTTGAGTAATATGCTTTTTCATCAAACAATAGAAAGAGCCTTTGATTCTTTCCATCACAAAGAGCCTTTTTACTATTATTTTATTTCTATCTGGTATTCGCTGGCGCCATGGTCGTTACTGTTGGCAGGAGTCATTTTAACAGGAATTTTTAAGCGAGTAATATACAGCGATTTGGAACAATTCTTTTTAACGATAATAATTACAACTTTTGTAATGCTTTCATGTATCAGCTCCAAAGTTGAAATTTATATGTTGCCTGCCTTTCCATTTTTTGTTTATTTGACTGGATTGTTTTTGCCTTTGCTCAAAAGAAACAAATGCTTCAGTTTGTTTATAGCTATTCCTGCAATATGTTTTTGTCTTATTGCGCCTGTATTTGTATTGTTTGTCAGAGGAAATGATTTATCATGGCTGCGGCAGCCACTTTTTTATATTGTTTCGTTTCTGTTATCGCTGGTAGGGATTGTTTCTCTCGTTTTGCTTTATATAATGAAAAATCCGAACAGAGCCGTGAATATATTGGTTATATCGCTGTTCTGCGCTCTTTTTGCCGGCGGCTGGGCGCTTCCTTCTATAAACAACAGACTGGGATATGCAGACTTATGCCAAAAAGCAATGGAAATTTCCAAATCGGACAGTCTTTCGGGTTATTGCGTACTTGACATGAAACGTCCCGAAAATATGGATGTTTTCCTGCACGAGGATGTCATAAAAATAACAGCAGAAGATTTATTTAACAATCATTATTCGAATACTGTACTCATGTTGCCGGCAAAAAGGCTGAAGAATGACAAGATTCTGGCAGAATTTATCTCCAAAAAAAAGAAATATCGAACAGGCAATTATTGGATTGTATCGTTATAAGAGATTTTGTTTTGTGTTACGCACTTTGGTAACCTGCAAATCTTTAAAACAGAACAATACGGTTAATTTTATACCGTTTTTATGTATTAAAAACATTTTTTGTTATCCATCGATTCTTCTTAAAAAGTAAAACTTCCAGATACAAAAATTAATAAACAGACATTTTAAACCTAACAGGTTGCGGAAAACCTGTTAGGTTTGATAATAATGACTGTCCCGTTAGAGACATTTTTATTTTTAAGGAAAGACTAAATATTTTATATTCTTTTTAATGAGCGACTAATTAAGGTTTAATGCAGGAAAGTAATTGAACTTACTAAGGTGATTTTTAGAAAATAAGGTTCAATATATTTTCTACTTAATCTTTTGCGGCATTTTAAAATATAAATTATGGATTATTCATCCGCAAATTTATTTTAAAAAACATTAATTTTTTTTGCGACTTTGAAAAATTTATAATACTTTTGCAATTAATAATGCAAATATTGTATGCTTATGGATTAAAAAGCGATTAAAACAATACGCACATTATAAAGTTTATTGGGAAAAGCGTTTAGCTTGTATTTTGGCTTTGTGAAATCTAGACAATTTCGGAAGAGTACCAAGAATAAAGCGATGACGCTCACGTCGTTTCCGGCGTGGGCTTTATTCATTCATTATTTGGTACTTTAGGTAGTCTAGAACCTCACAAAGCAGATAAATTAAGAATTTGTCCGCGCTTTTTTTATGTGCGTATTTCAAATTGAGTTTGAGTTTGGACAATCAATGGAGTCGTGAAGCCATTCTAAAAACGAGGCGGAGTCTGAAAAGCCTTATGAGTAAGAAATATAATAAATAAAATTCAATTATATGAAGAAACTATTTTTAACATTGATTGCCGTTTTGGCAATAAGTATCGGCACTGTAAATGCACAGGCAGTTTGGGGCGCAAGAGTAGGACTCTCTAAACCGACAGTATCAGGAAATGGTGGAAGTATCGACGGTAAGTTTGGAGTGGAAGCCGGACCTGTTTTGTATTATTCGTTGAAGGGTAATTTTTATATCAATCCTTCGTTAATGTTCAGCATCAAAACTTTTGATTTTGCTGAAGAAAGTTTAAGTATGTATTATGTTGATGTTCCAGTATATGCAGGATACAATATTCCTGCAGGCAAAGTTTCGTTTTATGCTCAGGCAGGGCCTTTTGTGGGTTTCAAACTTGGAGAAAGCATAAGCAGTGACATGGCTGACGAGAGCGGATTAGGCGCAATAAATGCAGGGCTGGGCGCTATTTTTGGAGTAAGCGTAAACAGATTCAAGATTGAGTTTGGCTATCAACACGGACTTATGAATATTTTAAAAGAGAAAATAGAAGGCGCTAAAATTAATCTCAGTTCTATATTCATAGGTATTAATTACGTATTTTAATGTTATGCTTTTTTTAATTAATAGAACATTTTTTGAAGAATTCACAGTTGCTTTTTGCAAGCAACTGTGGATTTAATTTGATTAAAATTTATTGCAATGAAACGTTTTATCATTTTTTTGTGTTTACTTATGCTTGTACCAAAATCGTTTTTATGGGCGCAGGAAACAAAACTGCGCGTAGCGGTGTTCGATACGAACGTATCGGGCAAAGGCTTTGATGAAAGCGCGGGCGTAATTATTCGCGAAATGGTGAGTTCCGCGCTCGTCAATACGAATAAATACACCATTATTGAACGCTCGCTTATAGACAAGATTTTAAGCGAGCAGAAGTTTTCAAATTCGGGAGTTGTTGACGACAGTCAGGCAACCGAACTTGGCAAACTTGCAGGCGCCAACAAGGTAATTTTATCCGTTTTGTCATCTGCCAGCGACAGAGGCTTGTTGAGTTTGAAAATGATTGACGTGCAAAGCGCAAGCATAGAAAGCCAGAAAACAAAACTTGTAAGACAGTCGGAAATACTGGATGTCATAACTTCGCTGGCGCTGGAACTTATAGGCGAACAGAGCGAGCAGATGCCTGCCGCAAAAGAACAGTTTACAGGTAATGCAGGCAGTGGAGTAAAAACAAATCTGCCGACAGTAGTAGTAGGCAACAGTATCAGTCTGGAATTTTCGGGATTTAAGCACAGCAAAAATCCTAATGCAACAATTTACGTAGATGACGTCAAGATTGGAACAGGAACTCTTAACGAGGGCTTTTCGGTATCGTTTGCTGATAATAATCAAGTTAAGCGCGAAGTCAAAATAGAATGGACTGAAACTGTTGATACTAAAACATTTTCGATTAATACAAACAAAAAGAAACGTTTCATTTTTGAATATGCCAAAACTGGATTTGGCTATGCTTTTCAATTAAAATAACAAATAATTATTTAAAATTAAACAGAATTTTAACATGGCGGAACCCGAAAAGCCTACGAGTAGGGAAAACAGTAGAATTATAAATTTAATATCTGTGGTAAGGACAGACGTAAAAAAATAAAAATATGAAAAAAGAAATTTTTAAAGTTGCCGTAATGGTGCTGGTTGCAGCAGTAATGTTTGCTGTCGTTCCCGAAACCGCTTCGGCTCAGGTAAGCAGAAAAGTAGAAAAAAAACTGCAAAAAGAAAAAGATAAAGAATACAAAAAGAAAATCAAAGAGTATCAAAAAGAAGGCTGGAAACTTACAGGTAGTTCACGTACGCTTGAAGTAGCCTTGCTCGAACATTACTATAAACTTGCCGAAAACGCTCAAAACAAGGAAATGGCGGGCGAAGTATCGCAGTGCAAGTCTATAAACGTCTGCAAACAGTTTGCATTAACCAACGCACAAAACAACTATGCGTCGAAAGCGAGCGGAAATATAAAAGGTCGCACCGAATCACTGTTGAGAGCAGACGCCGATATGCCTGAAATTGAAATAGACAAATTTATAGCGGCTTACGAAAATCAAATTAAGGCTGAAGTAGGCGGCGCTCTTACGGAAAGTTATTCAATAATAAAAGATAACGGCTCAACAAAGGAATACAAAACATTTTTTATTCTGAATGAAGAAAAAGCGGCTCAGGCGCGTGCAAAAGCATTGGAAAGATCGCTCCTCGAAACAAAAATAACCATAAAAGAGGCTGAAGAGATTTCCAGATTTGTAAATGAAGGTTTTGATATTGAATAAAAATTATGCGGCGAATTGTAAGTATATTACTTTGTACTGTATTTTCATTGACTCTTTCGGGGCAGGAAAAACCTAAATGGATTGACGAAGACTCACGAGAATCTATATTTCCGTCAAAAGTGTATTTCACAGGTTTTGCTTATCGCTATATATCGTCCGGCGAATCGTTGCAAGATGCCATTCAATATGCAAAAACAGATGCTCAGGCAGATTTGGCGAAAAAAATTCGTGTTCTAATATCGTCAAAATCGCAAAGTAAAATATCTGCGGTAAGCGTAAACGGGCAGTACAGCGAAAATGAAAGTTTTTTAAATCAGGCTTCAACGGAAACCAGCGCCGAAGTGGCAGGCATTAAAATGGAATCGTATTACGACTCGAAAACACAACTCGTTTACGCTTTCGCATACGCCGACAAAAACGAATTATGCGGCTATTATAAAGCGCAGATTTCGTTTATTATTCAAAAAATAGAAGCAGCCATAAACGATGCACGGCAATTTTCAGAAGATGGAAACAAAATGAAATCCAAAAAAGCGTATGAAACAATCATGCCCATGTTCGGAGAATTGGGTTTTGCACAGTCGCTGCTTATTGCAGTCGAAGGCAAAGAATCTGACGAAGCATACATACCTCTGTCACTGTCGTTGCAGTCGCAAACTACACAGGCTATAGCAAGTTTGCAAACTGCTACGTTAATATATGTAGAATCAAAGGAAATGAATTTAGGAAAAAAAGTAGAAATACTTGCTCCCAAGTTAAAAGGCGAGTTATCTAAAATAGGATGCAGTTTCAAACCTTTGCAGAGCGAGTGCGACTACATCCTTAATATTAATGCTTCTACTCGACAGGGCAACAGTCTTAACGATATGTGTTTTTCTTATCTCGATGCAGAAGTATCGCTTATAGAACGAACAACAGGAAAGGAAATATATCACAATAATTTTACAGATGTCAAAGGTACGGCTCTTGATTACGAAAGAGCAGGTCGCAAAGCATTTGAAAATATTATACCACAGATTGTTGATAAATTGAAAATTATTATACAGTAAATCAAAAAAAATATCAAAGAAGATGAAAAAAATTTTTACTTTTCTAATTTTGTTTGCAACTTCATTTGTCATGTTGCAAGCGCAAGAAAACAAATTACGAGTAGCGGTTTTCGACCCGTCTGCCTCAGGTAATATTATTGACGAAGGCACAAAAATTATAGCACGCGAGATTATCAGTTCGGTATTTGTCAATACAGGCGATTATATCATCGTAGAACGCTCATTACTTGACAAGATTATGAAAGAACAGACATTTTCAAATTCGGGAATAGTTGACGACAGTCAGGCAACCGAACTTGGCAAACTTGCAGGCGCCAACAAGGTTGTATTGTCGGTAATTACACAAACAGGCAACCGCAGCATGTTAAGCATAAAAATGATTGATGTTCAGTCGGCAACAATTGATAAACAAAAAGCCAAAGTAGTAAATACAAATGCTTTTTTAGATGAAATTGAACCGCTAACGCGCACTTTACTTGGCGAAGAAGTGGAAAACGTGCTACAAACAGGTAATATGAATATCAGCACGTCAGCTACGTATGAAAGTAGCGGTAACATGCAAATATCAGGTATTTCTTATAAGTAAGTAATCAAAATTAAGCAGCAATATGCGAATAGTTAATAAACAATCCTTTCCCAACCGTCGCCAACGCTCTGTTTGTGGCGTAGAAAAGCGTATCTGTACTCGCGTAATCTT
>JAISYZ010000205.1 GCA_031269545.1 Prevotellaceae bacterium | reverse complement strand
AAGATTACGCGAGTACAGATACGCTTTTCTACGCCACAAACAGAGCGTTGGCGACGGTTGGGAAAGGATTGTTTATTAACTATTCGCATATTGCTGCTTAATTTTGATTACTTACTTATTAAAATATTTTTGGTTTTTCTTGCCGGCAGTATTTTGTACGGCGTATGGATTATGGTTTTTCTTAAAAAACGCAGAATATTGGATTATAAATACTTTGAACAGCAGGCAAAAAACCGCAGCATTGTATATCAATTAATTAACGGCATGCAGGAAATAAAACTTCAAAACTGCGAACAGCGCAAACGCTGGGAATGGGAAGATGTGCAAGCCGATTTGTTTGACGTAAACATGCAATCGCTGTCATTGCAGCAAAATCAGGAAGCAGGAAGCATTTGCATCAATGAATTTAAGAATATAATAATTACAGTACTTGCGGCAGCATCGGTTATAAGCGGCGAACTTACTCTTGGCATGATGCTTGCCATACAATATATTATCGGTCAACTCAACAGTCCTGTAGAACAAATAATGAGTTTTGCATATCAGTGGCAGGATGTAAGCATAAGTCTTGAACGAATGACCGAAATACATACGCGAAAAAACGAAGAAAATGAACTTAGAAGCATAAATACAATAGACAATAATGATATTTCAATTGAAAATCTTTGTTTTAAATATGATGGCGCCCGTTCCGATTATGTTCTCAAAAATATAAATGTAAAAATACATCAATCAAAAATTACGGCTGTTGTAGGCGCAAGCGGCAGCGGCAAAACTACACTCGTAAAACTTCTTTTGGGTTATTACAGCCCTAACGAAGGTAAAATAATTGTCGGGAATGATAATCTCAAAAATATTAATCTTGCATGGTGGCGAAAAGAATGTGGGGCTGTAATGCAGGATGGATACATATTTTCGGAATCAATAGCACGTAATATTGCCGTTTCGGATGAAGAAATAGATTTGAACAGATTACGTAAAGCGGCTCACATTGCCAATATTGCCAATTATATCGAAGATTTGCCTTTGGCTTACAACACAGTTATAGGTCAAGATGGACAAGGAATAAGTCAGGGACAGCGGCAACGTATTCTAATTGCACGAGCAGTTTATAAAAATCCGAAATTTTTATTTTTTGATGAAGCCACAAATGCATTGGATGCAAATAACGAAAAAATAATAGTGGAAAATCTGAATAAATTTTATAAAGATAAAACCGTAATAATCGTAGCGCACCGATTGAGTACCGTAAAAAATGCAGACCAAATAATAGTTTTGGATAAAGGCGAAATCGTAGAATGTGGAACCCACGAGGAACTTACCTTACGCAAAGGGAAATATTACGAACTTGTTAAAAATCAATTGGAATTAGGTAATTAATTTATGGCGAATGAAGATACAAACATAGAATTACGAAGCGAAAAAGTACGAAATATTATAGGAAAGATTCCTCCCGTACATATTCGCTATGGCATTAGCATTGTTGCTATTGCTTTGCTTGTACTGTTTGCAGTATCCATTATCATTCCATATCGTGAAACTGTAAATTTATCAATAACAGTCCACGAAGAACCAGATAGCGAGTTTGTAAAATCCGCACATTCGGGAACGGTTATAATCGACACTGTCGGTTCGCAAAAAGACAGCGTGCAGGTTTACATGCAAACGCCGAATAATATTTATGAAATTTACAAATTTGCAACAAAAGACATTGTATTTTCTGTAAAAAATGGACAGTTTGTTAATAAAAATGAATTGTTATTTATAGTCAATTATGCGGCTGATTATAAAACATTCGGAATAACCGATATTACAGAAGATATTTTTAGAAAAATAAAAACAGGACAAACTGTAGTTATAAATATTGATGATGACACAAATATTCAAGGTATAATTTCGGATATTTATGCAAATAATCCCGGGCATACCGAATACAGAATAAAAATTGAGATCAACGCGACTAATAAACTTTATCCCAATTCAAAATATCGAGGAGTTGTTATGATTTCGGAAAAAACTGTTTTTCAAAAGATATTCAGATAGCATCGTATAAGCATTTCATTACGGTTTTTGAGATATGTTAAAATCATATTTTTTCATGCTAAAAATAACAAGAAACGCTTTTTCCAATAAATTTTTATAATGTGCATACTGTTTGCCTTGTTATTTCATCCGTAAGCATATAATATTTACATTATCAGCCGCAAGGTTATAATATTATTTTCCAATAATGAAATTTTTAGTTTTTCATTATTTGTCTGAACTGTACTCTTAACCTGTTTGGTTGTTCATTTTTTATTGTACATTCTGCTTGCAGCATCCGATTTATTGTTTTTTTGCTAAAAGGTTTTTGTTTTTTGCATTTATTATTTGCACTTGCTATCCGAATAGTTCGGTTTATGTTATTTTCATTATGTGATAAACATTTTGAACGTCATCATCATCTTCGAACTTGTCAATCAACTTTTCAATTTCGGCTTGTTGTTCTGGCGTAAGTTCTTTGAGTTCTACGGTCGGCAAGCGGTCGAATCCTGCGCTTACTATTTCAAAATTATTGTCTTCTATATATTTTTGTATTGTTCCGTAGGCTTCGTATGAGCCGTAAATAACAATATCATTTTCGTCGGCAAAAACCTCTTCGCCGCCAAAATCTATAAGATTAAATTCAAGTTCTTCGAGATTGATGCTGTCGTTCTTCTTAATTTTGAAAATGCATTTATGTTCAAACATAAATTCAACGCTGCCCGATGTTCCCAGCGAGCCGTTATGTTTGTTGAAATAACTGCGGACATTAGCAACAGTGCGCGTAGGATTATCTGTTGCCGTTTCGATTAAAAAGGCAATTCCGTAAGGTCCGTATCCTTCGTAGATTAATTCTTTATAATCGCTTTGATCTTTTTCTGTAGCGCGTTTTATTGCCCGTTCTATATTTTCTTTAGGCATATTTTCCGACTTTGCCGTTTGTATCAAAGCGCGCAGGTGCGGATTTGTATTTGGGTCGCCGCCGTTTTTTGCTGCGATGCTTATTTCTTTACCCAATTTAGTAAAAACGCGAGACATATTTCCCCAGCGTTTCAATTTTCTTGCCTTTCTAAATTCAAATGCTCTTCCCATATTTTTACGATTTAACTGATTTATTCCAAAACATGCAATTTGGAAAAAGAAATAAAGAGCCTTTTGGCTCTTTATTTAAGTTGCTTAATCTCTGCTCTTTCTATGTATTTATCAATTTCTTGCGCTTCGACGGTTTTGCTGTAATGTGTTTTTATTTTTTTATATACTTCCAGCGCCTCGGCATATTTTCCCAACTGTTCGTAAGTTAAGCCTGCTTTCATAAGGTATGCTACGCTGAAATCATTTTCGCGATAATTGGCTGCTTTCATAAAATACGAAACAGCATCGTCGTATTGTTCCAATTCAACGTAAGCATCTCCGATGCCGCAATATGCCCGCGCCTGAAGTATTTCATCTTGACCGTTGAAATCTTTCAATTGAGAAATTGCTTCTTCAAAATTGCCTAAATGAAGATTGCAAAAGCCTGCATAAAAATGAGCAAGGCGTCCTGCTCCGGTAGAACCGTATTCGTCGATAATTTCATAGAAACCCAAATTTATACCATCTCCGTTAAGCGCTAAATTAAGCGAGTCGATTTCAAAGTAACGCTGAGCCGCCGCCATTTGTTCGTGCGCTGTATTTTCGCGAGGTTTTGCAATCAGATGTATATAACCGAATATTACAATTACAACAACAATTACGACTGTGGCTACTCCTATAAGTTTTGATTTATTTTCGGCTAAAAACTTTTCGCCTTTGCTTAATGCTTCGCCTACAGCCTTAAGATTTTCTTCTTTTTTGATATTTTTTGACATATTTACAAAAGATTTTATTTTTTTGAACTGCAAAATTAATAAAAATTTGATAATTAGATGTTGATTATAAAAAAATATATGAAATATTTGCGGCATCGATATTGTTTGATTTTATTATTTGCGTGTCGGCAATGTAAATCTAACAAAAACAAATAATCAATAAATGAATTAATTAGACAATATTGCAACGAGATATTATGATTTTTTTACAGCAGTGATTTGTTCGATAAATAAATATCTCAAACTGCTGCATTTTTACTTCGTACAAAGCACAATAGTAAATGCAAACAAAATAACTCTGCGAAAAGGATATAAACTATGTAATTTTTCATAACTTTGCATCAACAAAACCTGTAATTTTTTGTTGTGAAAAGTATAGTTTCTTATATCGTTCTGTTATATTTAGGCTGTTCATATTTTACCGCCTCTGCCATTGGCGTTGACATCAGCGCCGATTTGGATTCGCTGGATTATTACATTTCAAAGCAAGATGAATATACTCGACAAAAAGAAAACAGCATAAACGCAATCAAAGAAGAAATATTACAAACAAAAGATGAGAACGGTAAACTTTATGTCTTGTACAATGATTTATTTAAAGAATACAGATCTTACATCTACGACTCGGCTTATGTTTGCGTCGAAAAACTGCTGGAATTATCATATATTCTCAATGATTCCTGCAAGATTACGGAATCTAATCTGAAACTTGGTTTTTGCTATTTGTCATCGGGACTGTTTAAAGAAGCATTTGATATTTTTTCGCAAATAAACATAACTGACTGCGGAAATTCGATAAAAATAGAATATTATCTGAATTTGGCGCGTTTTTATTACGATTTAGCAGATTACAATAACAACGCCGAATTTCGTGAACGATACGACAAAATGGGAACTCAAAATATGAGTAGAGCCATTGATTTATTGCCTTACGGATCGTCTAATTACTGGTCGGCAATGGGTTTGAAACAAATGAAATCGGCAAATTATGCGGAAGCAATAAATGCTTTTGAACGATTAATATCTACCAACGATTATTCGGAACACGAGTTGGCAATTGCAACATCGAGTTTGGCATACGTTTATTCTTTACAGGGAATAAAATCAAAGGCGCGATATTATCTGATACAGGCAGCCGTTTCCGATATAAAATCATCAACAAAAGAAACGGTAGCTCTTAGAAATCTTGCACGAATGCTTTACGAAGAAGGAGATGTGCAACGTGCAGCCAATTATATACGGCAGGCTTTGTCGGATGCTTTGTTTTACAACGCTCGACATCGTCAACTTGAAATAGGAAATATTCTTCCCATCATTGAGAACGAAAGAGTGAATATTATCGAAAAACAGAAAAACAGTATAATTGTTTATTCTGTTGCTATTTCGATTTTGGTTATATTATTGATTATCGCTTTTTTTGTGATAAGCAAACAACTGAGAAAATTGAATAATGCAAAATCAATAATTCAAAAAACCAACGAAAATCTTACATTTATCAACAATCAACTTACCGAAGCCAATAAAATAAAAGATGAATATATCGGACACTTTTTTAATCTTGATTCGGAATATATCGAAAAAATGGAGTCGTTTCAAAAATGGGTAAGCCGTAAGGTAACGGCAAAACAGTTCAATGATTTGCAAAATATACCGCGAAAATTAGATGCCAGGCGCGAACGCGAAGATTTGTTTGCGCGTTTCGATCAGGTTTTTTTGAAACTGTTTCCTAATTTTATCAATCAATTCAACAAACTGTTCAATCCCGAAGATCGTATTTATTTGAAAAGCGGATTAAACACCGACTTGCGCATATTTGCATTAATACGGTTAGGAATTTCAGACAATGAAAAAATAGCAAATTTCTTGGGTTATTCCGTCAACACAGTTTACACATATAAAACCAAAATCAGAAACAAATCAATTATACCAAACGATGACTTTGAAAAATTAATAATGGAAATAGAATCTATTTAGTCGCTCCTCGAAAAGGATATAATATATTTATTAATAAGGAATTATGAATGAAAATCAAGAGAAAAAAATGCAAATATCTTGCTCAATACGAGTTAAAACCATGCAAATATTTTTAAAATATTATTCCAAAATCATTAAATCAAACATTTACAGTTCAGCCAACAAATGCTTTGAAAATATCCCCGACGGGACAATAAGCATCATCAAACCTAACAGGTTTCCGAAACCTGTTAGGTTTAAAATGCCTGTCTGTTAATTTTTTGTATCTGGAAATTTTACTTGTTAAGGAGCGACTAAATATTCTTCCAAAATCATTAAATCAAACATTTACAATTCAACCAACAAATGCTTTGAAAATATCCCCGACGGGACAATAAGCATCATCAAACCTAACAGGTTTCCGAAACCTGTTAGGTTTGAAATGTCTGGATATTAATTTTTGTATCTGAAAATTTTGCTTTTTAAGGACAGACTAAATATCTTTCCGAAAAACGCTCCGAGAATTGCGCCACAAAGTACATCTCCAAAAAAATGTACGCCGAGATAAATACGTGAATAACTGTAAGCGAATGCCCATAAAAAAATCAATATTGAAATATAGTTTTTACGTAATCGCGCATGAACAAATGTCGCTATCGTGAAACTTGTTGCTGCATGAGAAGATAGAAAACTGAACGAATCTGCTGTGTAATTTTTTACAAAATGCAACAAATCTTGCAATTTTGCCGTATTACAGGGACGCAAGCGAGCAACATTTGGTTTTATAAAAACTGCGACAATGATGCTGACAATAATTACGGCAAGTGTTAGAAGTAAAACATCCTTCCAAAATTGCTTTTTCTTTATCGCAGCAAACGCAAAAATGACAGCGGCATAAACTACGCACGTACAATAAAAATGCGTTATGTGAAACATCAAGAAATCAAGTATTTCGCAATGTAAATTATTTATGAAAAGACTTATTTTAGCGTCAATATTTTCGATAAATTCAAGCATTGTTAACGATTTGGAATAATATGAAAATTAATTGTTATTTGGATTATTTTAACTTTTAGAACATTTTATTTATTCAACTCATTCCACAGTAAATCTTTAAGTTCAGCAATGCCTTTGTTTGCAACCGATGAAATAAATATGCACGTAATATCAGGCAAATTTTTTCTTAATTCGGCTGTAAGTTCATTATCAAGCATATCGCTTTTGGTTATTGCAAGCGCTCGTTTTTTATCAAGCAACTCAGGATTATACTGTTTCAGTTCGTTAATTAAAATTTTATATTCGTTATTAATATCATCGCTGTCGGCAGGAATCATGAAAAGCAACATCGAATTTCTTTCGATATGTCGCAAAAATCGCAAGCCAAGTCCTTTGCCTTCGTGTGCGCCTTCGATAATTCCGGGAATATCTGCTACGACAAACGATTTTCCATTGCGGTATGATACTATTCCCAAATTCGGTTCGAGTGTAGTAAATGCATAATCGGCAATTTTGGGTTTTGCTGCCGATATTACCGATAGTAAGGTTGATTTTCCTGCATTGGGAAACCCAACCAAACCGACATCTGCCAAAAGTTTGAGTTCGAGAATGTACCATCCTTCTTCGCCTGTTTCTCCCGATTGTGCATAGCGTGGAGTTTGGTTTGTAGCCGATTTGAAAAAAGCATTTCCCATTCCGCCGCGACCGCCTTTAAGCAAAATTTTTTGTTCTCCATCTTCAGTTATTTCGCATAAGGTTTCTAATGTTTCGGCATTTTTTGCAACAGTTCCGAGCGGAACATCAATAATTGCGTCTTTTCCATTTGCTCCTGTACTCAAAGCGCCGCTTCCATTTTCGCCGTTTTCGGCAAAAACATGTCGCTGAAAACGCAGATGTATCAACGTCCAGTACTGTTTGTTTCCGCGCAGAATAATATGACCGCCGTTGCCTCCGTTGCCGCCATCGGGACCGCCTTTTGCAACATATTTTTCGCGATGCAAATGAACAGAACCGCTGCCTCCGTTGCCCGAGCGCAAAAACATTTTTACATAATCTACAAAATTGGATTGTGGCATAAAGATATTATTTTATACCCCAAAGTAAATAAATTATTTTCACTTTACAAAATTTTTTGATTCATTTATAATTTATCCGCAATGAAAATATTTATTCACAATTTCGATAACTTTATTTTCGTTGTTTGATATTTCGGCGCGGAGATTTTCGTCTTTATAACTTTTTAGTTTGTTGACAATACCATCAATCACGGCTTGTGGAAAAACATTATATTGTTTGTATATCTCGGCTTGCTGCTGTAAGCGCAAAGCGGAATCGGCGCACGAAACGGGAAGTTGTTCGAGTGTCTGTACGCGATGTTTATTTGCTTTGTCAAAAATATTTACATCTACGTAACGCTGTTGCGCATATTCAAGTCCGTCAGGCATTTCCAAGCCATGCCGAGCGGCAACAATCAAGCCGGCAAACAATAAGTGAATGTCGGCAGAATTGTCGGAACAGCGAAATTCTACGGTTTGCTTTTGTGAAAAATCAGTATTATCGACAGGTTCGTTAGGATTTGCGTCCTGCACCATTGATGTTTTTCCTGTCCAGCCAAGCGGTACTCTCACCAAAACCGAACGGTTACGGTCGCCCCAGCAAATGTTTGTCGGCGCTTCCTGATGCGGAACAAGGCGAAAATACGATGTCGGATTTGTGTTTCCAAATGCAGTTAACGATGGTGCAAGGTATAAATATCCTGCAATTGCTTTTTTTGCAATATCAGTAAGTGTTCCGTTGTCGCTCATGCAATTTTTCCCATCTTTCACAAGTTTTGTATGAACATGCATTCCGCTTCCTGCTTTTCCTATCGTGATTTTGGGAGCAAACGAAATTGTTGCTCCGTATTTATTTCCGAGCGAACGCAAAATCCATTTTGCAACAATCAGTTGATTTGCTGCGTCTTCGGCATCGCATGGTAAAAATTCGAGTTCGTTTTGTTCGTAAAGTTTTCCATCCATCGAGAAATTTCCAACTTCGGCGTGTCCATATTTTAACTGTCCGCCGCAACGTGCAACCAAATGCATGGCTTCGGTTCTCAATGCGCTCCATTTCACAAACGGACTTGACTCGTGGTATCCGCGCTGGTTTTCGATTTTATACAATCCCGAATCGTCGCTTATGGCGTAATATTCCAGTTCGCCCATAGCGTGAAACGTATGTCCTGTACGTTCCTGTAAAATTTGTTGCGATTTACGCAAAATATGTTCGGGAGAAATTGAAAGAGGATTTCCATCTTTGTCGTAATAAGAACAGAGAACATCAAGAGAGGGAATTTCGGAAAACGGATTTACGAATGCCGTACGATAGCGCGGAATTACGTACAAATCGCTCGAACCTGTTTCGATAAACGGAAACAGACTTGAGCCATCAACACGTTCGCCTGCCGTAAGAACTGCATCTAAATGCTGTTTGTTGTCGATGACAAAAGTTAGGGTTTTCAATCGTCCATCGGCGCCGACACAGCGAAAATTAAGTATTCGTATTTCGTTTGCTTCAATAAATTTAATAAGATCTGCTTTGGTAAATTGCGAAGCATCTTTATCTGAAAATATTATTAACGGGTTAATATTCATTTGCTAAAATAATTTAATTAATCATGTATTTTTATAATAAATAAGCTCAAAAATAGTGAAATATTTTAACATGAATACAAAATCAATAAAAATTTATTACTTTTAGAAATATTTTTATGATATTTCAGAATGGAGATATTATAAAAAACGCCTAAATCAGCATAATTATCTGTTTCGTTACTTTTATTTTATCTCGTCTTTATCATTTCTATGCATTTCCACAGGCTGCGAATTGACTTTATCGAGATAAAGGGTTCTGTTTTTGTGGTAATTGCATGTATCAGATTTGTCAGTTCGTTGCGTTCGATAAAAGGAACTTCGTCGAGCGAAAAAAGTTCTTTTACAGGTTCTGCCGTTGGTGTTTTATAAATGAGATTATGCCATTCGCGTTTGCGCAAATCAATAAGAGCCATATTTTTTTCGGCGACAATTGTAAGTTCGTGATTGTCGTAAAATGCACAAGGATTGGCTTTAATGTTTGCACTTACGCCGTTCAGAAATTCAAAACTCATTTGTTGCAATTCGGATTTTCGTACAAAAAGCGGTAATTTTTTGTTGTGCATCGATACAACTTCGCTGTCGGCAATCTTAATTATGGCAAGTATTTCGGGAACAACATCAACACTCGCTCGCATGTGGCTGTAATCTACGCATTTGTCGAAATGTATATACCGAATGTTTTTATACGTTTCTATTATTTCGCAAATTCCCCAATAATATATTTTCGGCATCGACACTTGAGCCGAAACTTCGGCTTCGTCAACAAAATTGCATAACGAAACTATCGAATCATTCAAGATGCAATTGTAATCATCAATCAAGATATGTTTCAAATTGCGAATTGCATCTATAATAAGTCGGCGCTGTATTTTTTCGCCGCAAAAAAGAATTACATCTGCCGAGTCAAGCAAATCCTGATAATTTTCAAAACGTTGTTCATTATAATTTTCAAAAGAATTGTCATCTTTTGGAAAATATACGCCTGTAAATGACAAATTATCAAATTTATCAATGGCATTTCGGTATTCTTTTGCGCTGCCCGAA
Organism: Prevotellaceae bacterium; assembly: GCA_031269545.1. Classification (GTDB taxonomy): domain Bacteria; phylum Bacteroidota; class Bacteroidia; order Bacteroidales; family UBA932; genus JAIRKV01. The sequence continues at coordinate 6,366 of JAISYZ010000205.1, read as the reverse complement.
AAACTTACAAATCCTATGTTTAATTTTTTTTCCACAATAAAAACGATTACAATGTGCAAAGATGGTAATTTTTTTTATCTTTTACAAATTTGTTTAAATTCGCAGTATGTGCAAATATCTTCGTTTTCTGTTTGCACAAAAGGCATTTTTGCATCAAAAATATTTGAAATTATTTTACTCAAACAGTTAAAAAAGTCATTTTCTATTTGTCGTATATCTTTTAATTTTTCTTTTTCAAGTTTTATTTGAATATCGTCTGTTTCCGTCAATTTTTTGTTTACATATAAAATTGATGGCATAACGTTAAATTCGGGTTTTTGTTTTGATATTATTACAGAATACAGAAATGCCTGCAAAGCATAACTGTTGCGGTTTTTCGCCGATACGAACAAATCTTCGATCGATTTTATAGTTTTGCCCGTTCCTCCCGTTTTATAATCCAAAACGCGCAGAACGTTTTCTTTAATATCCATTCTGTCAATGCGTCCGCCCAAATAAACATCAAAATTTCCAGATGGCGTATCAAAAGTAAATTTATCGACAAGCGTTGTTTCTATGTTATACAAGATAAACGGAACATTATTTTTGTCAAATTCAAGTAATTTTTTTACGTAATCTACAACTACATCTCGCATAATCAATTGTTGGATGCTGTAATGCTGCGGATTGTCAATGCCGGCTTCGATTTGCATTGCTTCGTCAACTATGTTTTTCAAAAGTTCCCTGTTGCCGATAAATACATCCAAATCGGCTTCGGTGATATATGAATTTTCAAATTTTCCTATTCGTTTGTAAATAATTTCGGCTGTTTTGTGAAAAACTTTACCGAGAATTATTGAATTTGAATCTATTTCATTATCAGGAAGTTTCAGTTTTGCTATATAATTAAAATAAAATTTCAGCGAACAGTCAATAAACATGTTCAATGCGCTCGGCGAAAGAAACGAATTGAAATCGCTGTATTTGTTTTGCAGCAAAGCAATTATTTCCGAAGTTTTTTCGATTTTTATTTCCGAAATTTGCGGTAATTTTATTGGCGACTGAATATCAAACGATTCTATGTTAAAATCAGATTCGACAGGCAATTGCAGTATAAATCTGCTTGGTTCGCCTTTGCTCAAACCGCTGGTTGCCGTGCTGTAACTTATGGTTATATCTGTTGAACGCTGTAATAATCTGTAAAAACAGTACGCATAAATAGAATCCGTTTTGTCGGATGTTGTAAGTCCGAAAGCACGCCGCAGATTGTAAGGAATAAACGATACTTCGCTTTCGGATTTGGGCAGTAAATTTTCGTTTGCCGACAATATCAGAATATTTTTGAAATCAAGATTTCGCGTTTCGAGGATTCCCATTATTTGCAATCCTTTTGCGGGTTCGCTGTCGAAAGGCATGTTTGTTGCCGAAAGCAATCGCCGCAATAAAATCGAAAGCGTTTTTATTTCTATTGCAAATTTTTTGTTATTCAGCATGTCGCTCAATCTGTTTAACGATGTGTATGTGCGAAATATTGCTTCGTTGTACAGTTGATTCTTTGTCGTATTATTTTTAGAAATGTTTTTTAATATTTCTGTAAGATAATTTACAAAATCGGCGGCAGCATCAACAGGTTTGAAAATGAATTTTATGTTTTCGTTTTTGCAAAAGTTTTCAATCGAACATTGATAATTGCTGTTTTTCTGTAATTTGGTTTTAATATTTTCTGTTTCGGGCGAAAGTGTTTGTATATATTGATCTTGCAAAACATTCAAAACATAATCTTTGTTCCACAAATTTTTATTTTTGTCGAACCCTTTTGTTTGCAAGTCAATCAACACGCTGACAGTATTGTATATCGGCGTTTGCGATAAAGGAAAGCCTGTTGTTATGTTTACATTCTCAATATGTTCGGGCAACGAATGTAATATCGGCAGCAGCAACGATTTGTTACACAAAACAACAGCAGAATCGTTAATATCTTTTTCGTCTTTCAGCCATTCGTGCAAATATCTTGCCTGAGCATTTTCGGTTGGCGAAGATATTGTTTTTATTTTTTTTTCGTTTCGTGAAAATACATTAAAATTTTCCGCAGACAGTTCCGATGGAAATTCCGATAAATTTTTGCGCATAAAAAATCCTGCTTCATGATTTTTGTTTTGCAGATAATATTCGTCATAATCCCAGTAAAACAAAGCCTTTTCGTGTTTTTTGAGCAAGCAGAACAATTCTTTTTCACAGGCGTTCAAAACGTTAAATCCTGCGAATGCATATTTTTTGTATTTAAAAGTTTCGGCAACATTCAGATTTTCAGTTTCTATTAACGAACGATACATCATGCCTTCATAAGCCAGATTTTGCGATTGCAAATTATCGCGAAACTGTTGATAAATATTTCCTAAAACCTCCCAAATTTCTACAAATTTTTTCTTTAATTCGCTTTGCTTTTCAATCGAAAAATTAGTGAAAAACTGTTTTAATGCTTTTTGCTGGTTTTCGTCCAAAAACTCAAACGTATTTTGCATTTTTTTAAGATTTTGCAAATTTTGGAACAGTAATTGAGCATCAACCAGTTTTTTATCAATGTCGTCGAAATCGCGCAAAAGCATTTCTCCCCAAAAATAAAAATCGTTGAAATTTTCGGTGGTTTTTGTATTTTTTACATATACTTCATACAGTTCGCCAACAAGTTGCAGAGTATCGGCAAGATTAAGCGCGGTCGAGGTTTCAAAAAGATTGTTTATCGTAAGATAATTCGGCGACCATAAAGTTTTTTCGGCAACATTATACAAATAATTATTAAAGAAATTTTTTGCACGCATACTCGGAAACACGACAGTAATTTCCGAAAGATTGTTGCCAAACTTGCGGTATAAATCCTTTGCCGTTGATTCTAAAAATTTTTTCATAATTCTGCAATATTAACAGTAATTTGCGATAATACAAAATTTGTGTTTCCTCTGTCAGGATGCAGATTCAGATATTAAATGCAACTGCTGTTCTTTGTTGAAAATAGAATTATTTTTCGTTTTATATTTCACACAGTATAAATTTGCTATGTTTTTATCTTTCAAATATGCAGTGTTAATGCCTCATGCACTTATTGATATAAATTAGTCCATCGTATAAACACTGTCGCCAGTATGTCCAACTGTGAGCGCCGTCGCGCACTCGATATTCGTGATCAATTTTCAAATTACGCATAACAATATGTAATGTAGAGTTCCCGCAATAAAGAAAATCATCATCTCCGCAGTCTATATAAAATTTTACGGATTTTTTATTGTTTTCGGGCAGATTTTTTACAATATCAAGGATGCTGTTTTTGCGCCAATGTTCGCTAAGGCTGTCTGCTGTTCCACCAAACAGATCTTTAAATCCGTAAGATTCTCCTTCTTTAAATCGCGATTTTACTTCGTCATCTGTAAAAACTGCGGCGCTCATAGGAACGCAAACATAAAACATGTCGGGATATTTCAATGCATACAACAACGAACCGTAACCGCCCATTGAAAGCCCTCCGATTGCGCGTCCTAATTTATTGCCGCGTGCGCGATATGTTTTTTCAATATGCGGAATAAATTCGGTAATATACATATCTTCATAACGTTCGGTATCTGTGTAATTATTTATATACCACGTTTTTTTTGCATCTGCAACTACAATTATTATCGGAGTTATTTTGCCTTCGTTTATAAGTTCGTCGGCAATGCGGTTCATTTCGCCGTAATGCAGCCAGCCTGTATTATCGTCGCTATAACCATGTAATAAAAACAGAACAGGATATTTTCGTGATGAAATATCGTAATCGGGTGGGAGATAGATTGTATAATTTACATCTCTGCCGAGAACTGAACTTTTGAAAATCTTATCATCAAACACTTTTCCGTGTTGTTGTGCTAATACCGAAACACTTAATGTAACGGTTAAAACTGTTAGTAAAATTTTTTTCATATAGATAAATATTATTTCACAAAGATATGAATTTTACTGTAATTTGTTTGCAAAAAGTGATTTTTATAAAAAAATATTATCGTTGCGGCGAACTTGCAGGCTCGGAAAGACCTACTGTCCTTCGTTTTTTATTTATTACTCTTCCTTATTCTCGTTTCACTTACTCCGTATTGTGTATGATTACAGCAAACGGTTGTCAACAAAACTAAAATATTCATAATCTGTAATTATCAAATGATCAGTAAGTTTTATATTAAAAAGTTCCAGAGCGGATTTTATTTCATTTGTAATTTTTTCATCTTCATTGCTTGGCGTTATATTTTGCGATGGATGATTATGCGCAAGAATAACGCTTGATGCAAGATTTTCGGTTGCATATTTTGCTATTATTGTTTTATCAATTACTGTCGATGATATTCCTCCCTGACTTATTTTGTGTTTAGAAATGATTTTGTTGGCTCTGTTTAGCAGTATAAGCCAAAATTCTTCATGCTGTAAATTGCCAAGAACAGGTTGCAATTCTTCAAAAATATCTAAGCTTGTTTTTATCGTGCGTGCTGTCATTTTATTATTGCTGCGACGGCGTCCGAGTTCCATTGCTGCGACAATACTTACTGCTTTGGCTGTGCCTATTCCGCGTATTTTTACAAAATCTTTAATTGATTTTTTTCCTAACTCGTTAAGACTGTTATTTGAATGAGCAAGCAATTGTTTTGCAACATCAACTGCCGTTCCGTTTTTAGTGCCGCTACCAATGATTATTGCAAGCAATTCGGCATCACTAAGGTTTGTTGCTCCATGTTGCATCATTTTTTCGCGCGGGCGGTCATCCTGCGCCCAATCTTTTATCTTCAGCGATTTCATAGTATCATATTTTATGATTTTGAAACCACAAAGTTATTAAAAATTTGCTATTGAAAGGTATAAAAAACACAAACCCCTCTTCCGTGCGGAAGAGGGATTTGCCCAATAATTAAAACCATTAAAAAAATTAGAGAGCGTTAACCTTAATAGCAAGTTTGCTTTTAAGGTTTGCCGCTTTATTTTTGTGTATAATATGTTTTTTAGCAAGCTTATCAAGCATTGCAGACACTTTCGGAAACAGCGACTCGGCAGTAGCCTTGTCTGTCGTGTTACGTAAGGCTTTTATTGCATTACGTGTTGTTTTTGCGTAGTATTTATTATGTATTCTACGTGTTTTTGTTTGTCGTATTCTTTTTATTGATGACTTGTGATTTGCCATAATTTTATTATTTTTTATTGTAGTCCATAGCGGAATCGAACCGCTGTTTCAAGGATGAAAACCTTGCGTCCTAACCCCTAGACGAATGGACCTTTTTAGTTAACAGATTGTACCGCTAACCGATTTCGGGCTGCAAATGTAGGTTTAAATTTTGAACCTGCAAAATTTTTTTTAAAATATTGTGAAAAAATCAGTAAAATTTTGTTTATTCGGTAAAAAGTACTACCTTTGTAGCCTTAAATCCGATTAAGATTTAGAAAAACACATCGCGGAGTAGAGCAGTGGCAGCTCGTCAGGCTCATAACCTGAAGGTCGTTGGTTCGAATCCTTCCTCCGCTACTAAAACGAAATAGCGCATTTTTGCGCTATATTTTTTTTTATGTTCCCGACAACAGTTTCTTATTTTGAAGTAACAGTTTTGCTGAGTGTTATAAATCCTGTTGATACTTCTTGTCCTCCGATTAAAAATGTTGGTTTTATGCGAATGCCTATTTTCGACGAACTGTCGCCGATATTAACAATACTCATTGCAAGATTCAGCAAATTATCTTTGGTTTCCTTGCTAAACATCTGAAACAAATCTATTCCGACAGAAACGGGAATAATTGTAGAACCGCCGTTTGCAGGTACGTTTATAGTTTGATTTATTGCTCCGTTCAATATTTCTTTTTGTTCCAAATCAATTGCCCAGTCGAGGCGTTGAAAGGTTGCTGCAATATTTCCCGGATTTGTTGCCCTAACATTTACTGTTACGCTTAACGGAAAATTTTTGGTTGCAAAAGCCGCTGTGAGTTTTATCAAATCCATAGCGTTTATCTGATTTATATTTTTTATGTTATTCAAACTAACGCCTGCAATTGTCGGATGCGATACGCCTTCGATATTGTATTTGCAATTAACAATTTGCAGTGCGCTTTGCAAAGCGCTGCACGACACAAGCGTAGCAAACAATATAAATCCAAGAAGCAGTTTTATTTTTTTCATATCAATTTTATGTTTTTATCGAAGCAAAGTAACGAAATAATTTACAATTATACAAAGTTAGATTAAAAATAAATTTTATTTTCAATGAAGTAACGGCTCACCAGCAAAACGCTGTGTCTATGCATAAATATTAGATAGCCGAAAGAGGAAGAAATTTATATCAGTAACTCCTCTAATAGCAGTTCTGAAAGATTTGATTTTAGCATTGA
>JAISYZ010000152.1 GCA_031269545.1 Prevotellaceae bacterium | reverse complement strand
AGTATTCAATCTGGTTGTTCGTTCCTACTTCGAGCCATGGTTTAATTTTATAACTGCCGTTGATGCTGGCTGTGTAACGCTGGTAAGAATCGGCGTCGCCTTTCACATAACCGTCGTTGTTCAGGTACGACATCGAGAGGTAATAACTACTTGCCGAATTACCGCCCATAAACGAAAGATTATGACGCATCATCACCGAGTTTTCAAAAGCCACATCAGCCCAGTTGGTATTGGTTTTGAAATCCCAATTATCCATAATCTGGTTCATGCTAAGGTGATTTCCTTCGATCATGTAATCGATATACTGTTCAGAGTTTAATACTTTCGGTATGTGCGAAATGCTTTGAACCGTAGTTTGAAAATCGTAGTGAATAGAAGTTTTGCCTGCCATGCCGCGTTTTGTTGTAATAAGCACTACTCCGTTGCCAGCTGCAATACCGTAAATAGCAGCAGATGCAGCATCTTTCAAAACTTCCATTGATTCAATATCGTTAGGATCAATTCCTCCAATATCGGAGGCAATGCGTCCATCTACAATATAAAGAGGTTCGTTTGAGCCGTTTGAACTGATTCCACGGATACGTACATTGGGCGCAGAACCGGGCGCCGCCGAGCCTGTGATAATCTGCACGCCTGCGGTTTTGCCCTGCAAAGCCTGTTCGGGGCGCGTGATAGTACGGTTTATCATATCTTCGGATTTCACCTGCGAAATGGCGCCGGTTACCGAAGATTTTTTTTGCACTCCGTAACCGATAACAACAGTTTCGTCTATTTGCGAAACGTCTTCTTCGAGATTAAGGTTTATTAGTTCCGAAGTTGCAACAATTTCTTGTGTTTTGTAGCCTATGTACGAATACACAAGAGTTGCGCCCTGTGCCACGGAAATAGTGTATTTTCCGTCGTTGTCTGTCGCTGTGGCGTTCAGCGATCCTTTTTCTACAACACTTACGCCAACCAAAGCTTCATTGCGCTGGTCGGTAACTGTTCCCGATACCTTTATTTTGTTTTGTGCAAACATAAAAGATACACTCATCAGAAAAAGAAAAACGAATATCGCCTGTTTTCTTAAAGGATTTAAATTCTTAATTTTTCCCATTTTAGTTTACTTTAAGGATTAATGTTAAAACAATTAAATTTCAAAGTGCAATATTATCGACTATTAATTTAGCAGATTTTCTGATTTGTATAAATAATTTATTGATTTGTCAAACGGAGTTGTCTGAATGTTCAAATATTTTCGTATATGTTCAAAGTTAACAAATTTAACAGTTCTTTGTGGAATTGCGGTTAAAAAATTTGTATTTTTGCGGAAGAGAAAAAAGAATGATGAGAGAAGAATAATTTACGATGTAATAATTGACTGTTTTCTGATAAATAATGATTTTTGTTATTAAATTGTAAATTATTTTTACCCTTTTCGATTTTTGTTTGTCTTATAATTTATATTATAGGACAAAGGTATTTAGAATAAGTGAGATTTTACGCCAAAATACAAAATCGTCATTTGTTAACATGTCTTAACGAACAAATCATACCATCTTGTTTTTATATCATTTAAGTGCGCCTATAATATAAATTATAAGACAGGAAGGATTTTTTTTGATAGACATTGAAAATGAATTAATAATGAATAACGAATTAAGATAGCGTCATTTCGAATGCAGTGAGCAAACTGTAACAGATTTCTCGACAGGCTCGAAATGACAAACGAACAAACAAAACAAATATGAATAATAAATTATCACTTATATTAATTTTATCGCTTGCAGTGTCGTGTACATCCATCGAACACGAAAACGACGATACGGGTTATAGCGGACATGTAGTCGCTACCGATATTTCGAATCAACAAATAACTTCGTTTGCCGAAGATTCGCTCGGACATATATGGATAGGCACGCCGCGCGGCGCAAACAAATATATTACCCACGAATATCATCAATATTTCCGCAGCGACTATCCGCTTAGTTTGTGCGACAACCAGATACGGCAAATTTACAGAGATTCTAAAAACAGACTGTGGTTTGCAACTGCAAATGGAGTTTGTATTTACAACGAAAAAGACTGCTTTGAGAAAATACCTGTCGAAAATCCTAACCAAAATGCAATACAAATTCTTGAAGACAGCGAAGGACGTATTTTTTTGAATATGGTGGTAAATATATGCGAATATAAACCCGAACAGAACAGGTTTGTTGCAATAAGCATGGACTTTGATATTGACAAAACCTACAACAACAGATGTTTTGCCGACAATGCAAAAAATTTATGGTCGGTAACATCATTCCATATAAGACGATTCGATACCGAGAATTTTGAACTCAAAGAAATGATAAATACACCTTTTCCTGTTCATTATTCGTTTATGCGCGATAACGGCGAACTGTGGCTGGCTTCAGAAAATAACCTTTTTGTATTCGACACCAAAACAAATAAATTTATCGAAACGCCCGACATTATAAAAAATCATCCGCTGCTGTCGAAAACCGTTATAACGTATATCCATTCTTATACAAATACAATGCTGCTGATAAACACTCAAACGGGACTGTTTATTTACGATTTTGCGAAAAAAACTGTTACGTTTCAATCCGAAGATGGATTTCCGTTTGACGTTCCCCAATTCAAAATTACAACCATGTTTACCGATTCGCAGAACAATTTGTGGATAGGTTCGACAGATCAGGGCTACGTAACAAAGTTCAGCCATAAAGAACATTTCAACAACAACAACTATCTTTTGTCGAATGCAGTACGTAAATCGGTTTTATCAGTTGTTACCGACAAAAATGATAATCTCTGGATTGCAACTGCGCTCGATGGCTTGTTTGTATATAATGCTGCCGACAAAACGATGCGTAATATTGATGCAAAAAAGTATTTCACCGAGAAGCAGATTTATAAAAACAGTGTCGTTCGCCTGTTTGTCGATTCAGATAATCATATCTGGCTGATAACCGAATTTGGAGAACTTATAAAATGCAGATACGACGGCGATTTTCATAAAGAAAAGGTATTTATGATGCCTTCGGCTGTTTTGTGCATGGAACAGGATGATAACGGAACAATATACGCTGCGGGATTCGGCGAAAACATATACATACTGCGTAAAGGCGAAAAGGAATTTATACATAGACAACTGTATGCTCCGACATTCGTATTTACTCAGGATATACTGAAACTGTCAACAGGCGAACTGCTTGTATGCTCGTTTAATCAAAACCTGAGGCTTATCAATCCCAATACCTGGGATATTACCGAAATAGAAATGCGCAAATTTATCAAACATTCGCTTTTCATTCCAACCGATTTATACGAAGATTCGCAGGGCGATATTTGGATAGGCACGTTAGTCAACGGACTGTTTTTGTATTCGCCTAAAACGCAACAGGTGAAAAAAATAGAAGAAACGGCATGTTCGGATATTTCGAGCATCAACGAAGACAGTTACGGCAATATGTGGATAGGAACGCAGTACGGACTGAGCAAATACGACAGAGCAAGTGAAAAAATTACAAATTACTATACAAAAGATGGAACAGGCGGAAATCAGTTTTACGAACGCAGTTCATGTAAATTGAATGATGGAACATTGATTTTCGGCGGAACGCACGGACTTACATTTTTCAATTCGTCGCCCAACGTAAGCAAACGCAATATCCCTTTGCTGTTTGAAGATTTGAAAATTCACAACAAACTTGTGATTCCATCTGAAAGTGAATGTATTGACAAGCATCTTTCGTACAATCCGATAATAAGGCTGAATCAAAACCAGAACAGTTTTACCATTTCGTTTGCAGCTCTCGATTATTCCGAATATGAAAGCGCACGTTATTATTACATAATGGAAGGCTTCGACAAAATATGGATAGATGCAAACAATAACCGCGAAGCATATTATTCAAATCTGCCAGCGGGAAAATATACGTTCAGGGTGAAAATAACCGATAACAACAAATCAATTAACGATGTCGAAAATTCGGTTGCTATCATTGTCGCTCCTTCGCTGTGGACAAGTTTTTGGGCATACTGCATTTATTTTTTACTTGCTGTTGTTGCAATTTTCATATCAATAAAAATATGGCGCAAAATAAAAAAAGAAAAAGAACTTGCCATACATGCACAACGCGAAAAAGAACAGGAACAGCGAGTAAACAAAATGAATATGAGTTTTTTTTCAAACATTTCGCACGAGTTTCGCACGCCGCTTACAATGATTTCGGGTCCTGTTACACAACTCTGCGATGATGCATCCATAACAGGAGAAAAGAAAACATTACTTTATATAATACAGCGAAGCGTAACCCGAATGTTGAAACTTGTTAACCAGTTGCTTGATTTTAATAAAATAGAAAACGACACGTTGAAACTCAATGTCAAACGAACAGACGTAACATCAGCGCTTGCAAGGCAAATAGATATTTTCAAAATAAACGCCAACAACAAAAGCATTTTGCTTGAAATTTACGGACTTGAAGACTCGTTTGTAATGTGGCTCGATGTAGATAAGTTTGAAAAAATAACAGGAAACATTATGGTAAATGCGCTGAAATTTACAGGCGAGGGAGGTAAAATAAAAATCACATTTGACGTCATACGGCGCGAACAGGCATCTCATATATTCAATCTTAGCGACAAAGATGTTGACAGCGAATATGTGAAAATTTCGGTAGCCGACAGCGGCATAGGAATACCGAAAGACAAACTCGAAAAAATATTTGAACGTTATTTTCAACTGGAAAACTACAATCATGAAGTTTATAATTGGGGAACAGGCATAGGATTGTATTATACGCGCTGCCTTATCGAACTTCATCACGGATACATTAAAGCCGACAACAGAGATGAAGGCGGCGCCGTATTTACGTTTATACTTCCCGTAAACGAGATTGCCTATAACGACAATGAACGCAATCAAGCCGAAGATAAAGAAACTGCCGCCTTTCCGCTGTTGACAAACGAACAGTATAATTCTACAGAAAAAGAAAAACTGACTCAACAATATACATTGCTCATAGTTGACGATGATACCGAAGTTACTCATTATTTGAAAACAATACTGTCGCCATATTACAAAATCATTGTCCGATTTGATGCAGCGTCAGCCCTTGAAGCAGTAAAAAACGAATCTCCCGACCTCGTTTTAAGCGATGTCGTAATGCCGGGTTCGAGCGGATACGAATTATGCAAAATGATAAAAGAAGATATGCAATCCTGCCATATTCCCATCATACTTCTTACCGCCAAGGTAACTGTCGAAAGCCAGGTCGAAGGACTGGACGCTGGCGCAGATGCTTACGTAACCAAACCTTTTGAACCTAATTATTTATTGGCGCTGATAAAATCGCAACTTAAAAACCGCGAAAACATTCGCCGAATATTAAGCAAATCAACACAAACAGATAAAATAGATAAAAATATGCTTTCACCACAAGACAACACTTTTATGACAGAACTTTACGAATTGATGGAAAACGAACTGTCGAACACCGAACTCAACATTTCGCGAATGATTGATGTGTTAAAAATTTCACGTACCAAATTTTATTACAAAGTGAAAGGACTGACAGGCGAAAATCCTAACGTGTTTTTTAAGACATACAAACTGAATCGCGCAGCAGAACTGCTAACCGAAGGCAAATATAAAATATCCGAAGTTGCCGATATGACAGGTTTTAGCACATTGTCGCATTTTTCGGTAAGTTTCAAAAAACAGTTCGGCAAATCGCCAAGCGAGTATTGTTTGTGAGTTTGCAGTCATACCAAATAGCAATCAGGATATAGTCGCTCTTTAAAAAGTAATTTTTGTATCTGAAAATTTTACTTTTAAGGAGAAACTAATTCGTTACAGTAAAATATTGTATATGCGGCATTATCCTGTATGCGAGTAATCGCACATTTCCACACAGTCCGTTATTGTCAAGTTCGAAAGTTCTGTTGCATTTGCTGCATTTTGCTTTCAAAACGGCATCATTCACAATTTGCAGTTTTGTTAAATCTATCGGACAGGTTGCAGCATAAGCTGCATAAGAGTCGGATTCCATCATTCGGCAAACAATCACGCCATGATCTTTATATCCGCAACTTTGTCCGCCATTATGATTACACGAACCTGTAACGGCAATTTGTCCCGGCGCTGTCAATATTTTATTAAAATCTGTAAGCGGATATACATTAAAAGAAACCCTTTTATAAGGAATATTATTTTCATATTTGCTCTCGCCGCAGGATAAAAGCAAAAATAAAAAAGTTAAAAAAAATATATATTTTATTCTCATGTCAAAATAATTTTATAATTTAGCCGCCGATTATATTAATTGGCAAAAACAAAGATAATGCAAAAAACATTAATACAACTAACAAAAGTAATAATTTTTGCGCTGATATTAACATCGTGCGCAAAAAGAATATCAACTTGTCCTATGGCTGGTTGCTCAACGGAGCCGAATCCGACTGTTCGTTCACAAAAATCGAATAAGACAGAATATTCTTACGAGCGTACAGCAACAAAAATCAATCGGAAACCATTGGTGTCTTCTCAACAACCGGATTATCAGTCTGTCAACAGTCGCTCATCGCTGAAAAAAGAACAGACTATGCGCGAAAAAAACACTCGCTATTGGGCAAAACAGGATAAAAAAGAGGCTAAAGAAGAAGCTAAACTAAAGAAAAAAGAAGAAAAAGAATATCAAAAATACCTCAAGGCAGAGCGTAAACGCCACTTGCAGTGGCAAGATGATGACGTCAGAAAACGCATCAAGAAAAATGAAAAATTAGCCCATAAGGCAATGAATAAAAAAGCAAAATAAACGATGGATACAGATGATATTCTAAAACTGCTGTTAATAGCGCTGTTTCTTCTGCCCGGACTGTTTGGTAGAAAAAAGAAAAAAGAAGAAAATCACCAGCCGTATGAACCCAAACAGTACGAATATGAAGATCCGTTCGAAGATTTTAAACACTTTGAAAACGACGATTATTATCAAGAAAAAACATTTGAAACACAGCCGATTCCAAATCCAATGCAACCGCAATCAATAGATGTGATTCCGCAGGAAGAAGGCTCGTCGGTTTTTACAAAAGAACAAATAGAAGCGGCGCTGGCATCAATCGCCAAACAGGAATCGGGCAATAACGACATATCACAAAACGAAATAACAGGCAGTGAAAATGATACAACTGCAAACGATAACGACTTTTTATACGATTTTGATGTACGGCAGGCTATGATTTATTCCGAAATTCTTAATCCTAAATATGTTCGTTGAAATTGATATATCACTTAACTTAAAAAACAATAAAATTGTAAGAAATTTTTTATATTTGACAAAATAAATTATCTTTGTAAAAAAAACATAGAGTTCCGAGTCGCTCGGGATTCTTTTTTATTCATATTTTTGAAAAATAAAATTTATGGCAACTGTAAATTACGTAACAGAAGAAGGATTACAACGCCTGCGCAAAGAACTGGAACAATTAAAAAGCGTTGAACGTCCTAAAATATCACAGCAAATAGCCGAAGCTCGCGACAAAGGCGACCTTTCGGAAAATGCGGAATACGATGCAGCAAAAGAAGCGCAGGGACTTCTCGAACTTCGCATTTCGAACCTTGAGGCTGTGGTTGCAAACTCGCGGATTATTGATGAATCAAAAATTAATATCTCGCAAGTGCAGATTATGACAAAAGTGAAACTTAAAAATATGGCGACAAATGCCGTGATGGAATATACACTCGTATCAGAATCGGAAGCAAACCTCAAAGAAGGCAAACTTTCGGTAGGCACGCCCATAGCAAAATCACTGCTCGGTAAAAAAGTTGACGATGCAGTAGAAGTAAAGGTTCCAAGCGGTATTGTAAAATTTAAAATATTAAAAATATCACGATAAATTAACAATTATGGCAAGCATTTTTACACGAATAATAAACGGCGAAATACCTTCGTACAAAATTGCCGAAGACGAAAATTATTATGCCTTTCTGGATATAAATCCTGTTGCAAAAGCGCATACGCTGGTTGTCCCGAAACAGGAAACCGACTACATTTTCGATATAGACAACGACACGCTTGGCGGACTTGTGATTTTTGCAAAACGAGTTGCCAAAGCAATTGAGAAAAGCGTCGAATGTAAACGTATCGGCGTGGCAGTTCTCGGACTCGAAGTTCCTCATGCACACATTCATCTTATTCCTCTCAATAGCGAATCGGATGTTGATTTTAAGAAAGCCAAACTGCAACTGTCAACCGAAGAATTTAAACAGATAGCCGAAAAAATAAGAGAGAATTTTGTTTAGAAATTTCATTATTTTTTATCTCACATATTCATGCTGGCGAAGTACAGTATTTTCAATATTCGATATTGTCAAAACGTTCCCTCTCTTCGGCGCAGCCAACCGCAGCGGAGCTCAACGGAGTTAATCCAGCCTTGCTTATTATCATTTCCGGATTGTTTCGGCGCTACGTTCTCCACAATGACGGCGTTTTGTCTTTGCTGTTTTTGTACTGCGCTTTCTTTGTTTTTCACATATACAACCCGAAAGTTCTATAATCAACAACATTTTGTATAAAATGAACTGTTTTGTAAAACATTTTGTTTATATTTGATAAAAATAATTACCTTTGCGGAGTAACAAATAAAATTTAATAGACATGGCATCATTAGGAACAAAATTGCTGAACCTGCGGCGGCAACACAAACTTTCGCAAACAGAAATTGCCGATATTTTAGACGTTTCGCAAAATGCTTATAACAAGTGGGAAGCCGACAAATGCAAGCCTTCGGCTGACAATTTGGTTAAACTTTCTCAATATTACAAAATAGATATTGCAGAGTTACTTGACACTCATGAGAAAATAAATTTATCAGGAAACGACATTAAAGGTGGAAATAATTTCTTTGCTAATAACATTCCTACTATTAATACCGTAAATATTCAGCCATCTTTTGAAATAATGGAACAAATATTGCAAATGCAGGAGCAAATTTCCAAACTGTTGGAATCCCAATTCAGGCTTATAGAAGAACTGTTGAAGAAAAACAGGTAAAAATTAATTCACTCTGCCTTTTTCTTCGCTGTTGCTGACCTCGCGCTGCTCTACCTTTACCTTTTTGCTGCCGAAACTGTACGAAACCGACAATCTTACATACCTCGGGTCGTAGTGCGCCCGCGAATACAGCAATATTCCGCTTCGCTCGCTGCGCCAGTTAAACGAATATTCGTTCAGCAGATTATTTCCCTGAAGTGAAACAGACAGGGTTCTGTCGAAAAATAATATTCTTGCAAAAGGATCCAGATTTATTCTGCTATAATTATGATTCAAAGCCAGCGATGTTCCAGGAGATACATAACCAAGAGTAAATCCGCAGGATATTGTTTTATCATTATTCAGATAAAAAGTATTTGATGTTTGAATGTAAGCGCCATAGCCACTCATTGTTTTGGGCGTCAGCGGAAATATCTTTGAATCGGAATGCTGGTAATATCCGCTGACTGAAATGCCAGATGTCCACCAGTTCAGTTTTCTGAATATATAAACAATTCTTATTCCCGTTTCGTAACCGTCAAAATAATTGAGGCGCAGAGCTCTCTGCGTGTATCCGTCATCATCAAGCAATACTACTCCTCCGCCCGAATTGTCTTTATAACCGGAATAAAACAGCGCAGTCTGGAACATGTTGTTGTAAACGTAGCTCAGTTCCACGTTTGTTATAATCGTAGGTTTCAATTCCGGATTTCCTTCAAAAGAATAATAGGGGCTTGAATAGCTGCGGAATGGATTTAAATGGCTAAAACCGGGGCGATTAATTCTTCTGCCGTATTCGGCATAAAAAATGTTTTTATCATTATGATTATAAGCGATATATGCGGTAGGGAAAAGTTCGAAATACGATTTTTTGAAAACGGTATCCTTTGTAACCGAATTTCCTGTAAACCGTGTATTTTCGCCTCGCAGTCCCAGCTGCATTTCCCATTTGCCCAGTGTTGCTTTTCCGGAAATATAAAGAGCCTGTATGTTTTCTTTGTATATGAACTGATTTGTCTGTCCGGGGTCGTTCACAGGAATGCCCGAAGCAAGGTCAAATACGTGAATGTCGTTGTCGGTATGCGAAAACGAAAGTTTCATACCGTAGTTCAAACTGAATTTTTTAAATGGATGTTCTACATCTATCTGCGTAGCATAGTTGGTTATTTTTCTGTCTAATATATTGTTTTTGCTTTGTAAACCGTTAGGAATTTCAGTATAAGTTGAACCGCTTGTATTTGCTGCATAAGTTTCATTGTTATTTGCCTTATAGGATAAGATATCGAAGTCAAAATTTATTTTTCTGCCCAAAGTATCAAGTTTTATAATGGAATGAAAATTGCCCGAATGTATGTCGGATTTTGATTTGCTGTTTGACTGGGTTGTTATCTGTCCTGCATTATTATTTGCAATGTCGAACAGATCTGTCCGGTTATTATCTATTGTTGGTTTCGGGCGGCTCATGTTGCCCATGTATTGAGCGCCGACTGTCCATTTGTCTGTAATTTCTACATCAAAGCCTGTTTGAGCGTTGATTGAATTTGGACTATGCGTAAAATTTCCCCTGCTTTCCCATCTTAATTCCGGATAATAAATAATGGTTTCATCATCATTGTAATTTTTACCGAAATAATATGAAGCATTAAGGTAAAACGACAGGTTTTTCTTTCGGTAATTAAAACTGCCTCCTGTCTGGTTTTCGGCGTATTTTGCCAGATACTGGTAATAATTGCTGAAAACAGAAGCGCTCCACGTGTTGTTTTCTATCTTTTTGAGAATAATATTAACAAGCCCGCTGTTGCCTTCCGCTTCGTATTTGGCAGGCGGCGTGGTTATTACTTCAATGCTCTGTATATCGCTTGAGCGCAGTCCCCGCAAAAAATTAAGCAGCGCTTCGCCCGAAAGCATCACGGGACGGTCGTTAATCATAATATCTACGCCGCTTTTTCCTATAATTTCGATACTGCTGTTATTAACAATCAATCCGGGAGTTATTTTCAAAACATCCATTACATCTCCGCCTTCTACTTCCGGCAGGTCAACAACATTGAATACCATTCGATCGAATTTCCGCTCAAATATTTTTTTCTCTGCGGTAACAACAGCCGCCTGTAATACATTGGGTTTGTGCTGTACCTGAATAATACCGAGGTTGGCGTTTTGCGTAATATCAATAATTTTGTTATAAAGCGTGTCGCCCATCTGCCGTATTAACAGAATATATTTTCCGCGGGCAGCATTAAATGCAAATTCACCTGTTTCATCTGTCAATTGATATTGAACAGTTGAATTGTTCTGCAATAATAATACGTCTGCAAATTCAACAGTATTATCTTTTTCATCGGCTACCTTGCCCGATATTTGAAAAGTTTGCGCATAGTTTGTCAATGCAATATTAACAAAGATAAATATCAGAATAATTTTTTTCATCGTTGCTGTTTTTAATTAAAATATTACTGCAAATGTAATATAAAAACATAAAATAAAAACATATAAAAGTTGTAATTTTTACAACCGACTATTTGACAGTTATACAAAATATGCAAAGTAAAACATGTTGCGAATTTCAATATTATCTGCATGTAAGCAAATTTTTGTCAATTCTTTGAAAATAATTTTGTAATTTTGTACGGGATTATTCATTGTGTTTATTTATCTGTTTGGATTTTAAATAAATATGTGAATTTATATAAGATGAATAATTGTTTTATGTTTTTTAACTTTTGCTGAATGCATAACAGGTAATAACACAACATGGAATTAGAAATTATTAAAAGTAAAAATTACGAAATCAGAGGTTTGAAAGTCATACTTGATAAAGATTTAGCGCAAATGTATGAAGTTACAACATCAAATCTTAATAAAGCGGTAAAACGCAATCTTAACCGTTTCCCATCGGATTTTATGTTTCAATTGACAAGTGAAGAATTTAACTTGATATACCAAAATGGAACATCAAGTTGGGGCGGAACAAGAAAACCGCCTTATGCCTTTACCGAACACGGCGTTGCGATGCTTGCGGGATTGCTCAACAGCGAAAAAGCAATATCGCTAAACATTCAAATAGTACGTGCATTTATAGCATTACGGGAGTTTGCTCTCGGATATGCGGAACTGAACCTAAAACTCGAAGAATTTATGATTGAAGCAAACATTCAGTTTAATGAAATATATCAGGCTCTTACCGAACTTGCTGAACAAAAACGTATCAGCGAAAAACCTCGTAATCCAATAGGATATTGTAAAAATTAACTGCCAAATAAAAAGATATGGAATTAGAAGTTATTCAAAGTAAAATTTACGAAATCAGAGGACAAAAAGTAATGTTCGATTTTGATTTGGCAGAAATGTACGGAATAGAAACAAAACGATTGAAAGAAGCTGTGAGGCGTAACATTGAGCGATTTTTGGGAGATGATTTCATGTTTGAAGTAACAAGAGAAGAACTTTCAAGGTCGCAAATTGCGTCCTTGAACAAAGGCAGAGGCGGCAACATAAAATATTTGCCTTTTGCTTTCACAGAGTTAGGCGTAGCAATGTTAAGCAGCGTATTAAATTCACCCACAGCAATCGCAATAAATAGAGAAATTATGCGAACGTTCGTCGCTTTGCGTCAATATGCATTGAATTATACGGAATTGAGCAGAAAATTGGATGAATTTATGATTGAAGCCAACATTCAGTTTAATGAAATATATCAGGCTCTTATCGAACTTGCTGAACAAAAACGCATTGCCGAAAAACCTCGTAATCCAATAGGATATTGTAAAAATTAACTGCCAAATAAAAAGATATGGAATTAGAAATTATTAAAAGTAAAAATTACGAAATCAGAGGACAAAAGGTAATGTTCGATTTTGATTTGGCAGAAATGTATCAGGTGGAAACGCGAGTATTAAACCAAGCTGTAAAACGTAATATCAACCGTTTTCCGGAAGATTTTATGTTTCAATTGACAAAATCCGAATGGAATAACATGTTATCACAATTTGTGATGACATCAAGGTTAAAACGTCCAAAATCGGCAATACCGCTTGCATTTACCGAACATGGAGTAGTAATGTTATCAAGCATACTCAGAAGCGAAATAGCAATAAAAGTAAGTGTACTTATCGTACGCGCTTTTGTGGCAATGCGTCAGTTATTATTAAATCCTCCACTTGACAGATTAACAGAACTGCAACGGGAAATAACCGAATTAAAAGCCTATATAGAAGATGTATTTACTGATTATAGCGACATTAACGAAGATACGCGTATGCAACTCGAACTGATAAATAACCTGTTGGCAGAGTTACAGGCACAAAAACGTATCGCCGAAAAACCGCGTAATCCAATAGGATATAAAACAGATAATTAACAAATAATTAATTAAAATAAAAATATTACAAGCAATAAAATCGGTTATGACACAATATATAATTAAAAGCAAATAAAAATTATGAACACAGTAAAATTAAGTCAGGTCGAAAAGAGAATTTTGACAATACGAGGTCAAAAAGTGATACTCGACAGCGATGTTGCCACGTTGTACGGAGTGGAAACAATGCGGGTAAATGAAGCGGTAAAAAACAACCCTGATAAATTTCCCAAAGGTTATATAATAAAACTGACAAAGGATGAGAAAAAAGAGGTTATCGAAATTTTCGATAACCCCAAAATAAAATTCTCGCCCGTGCCGCCCAAAGCGTTCACCGAGAAAGGTTTGTATATGCTTGCTACTATTTTGAAAAGTCCAAAAGCGACGCAAACAACAATTGACATAATCGAAACATTTGCGCAAATACGGGAATTATCGCGTACTGTTGCCGAATTGTCGGAAGTAAAAGACGAATTCGCTCAAAAATCGTTAATGCAAAAAGGTGGTGAAATTATTAAGGATATTTTGAGTAACAACCTGAAAACAACCGATACGGAAAACAAGTATAGAATTGAATTTTGCTGTCTTAAAATTTAAACATGTTATCAAACGTAAACAATAAATTATAAACAAATTTTATAAATAATTTAATAAACAATATATGAAATATAATTTTGACGAAATCACGGATCGCCGCAATACAAGTTGCGAAAAATACGACAAATGCACAGAAATATTCGGAACGGAAGATGTTGTTCCTCTTTGGGTTGCCGATATGGATTTTAAAGTTGCCGAACCTGTTTTGGATGCCTTGCGCAAACGCACCGAACATCAAATTTTCGGATATACGTTTCAGGGAGATTCTTATTATGAATCTATAATAAAATGGCAAAAACGGCGTAACAACTGGACAATAAAAAAAGAATGGATTATTCACTGTCCGGGAGTTGTTCCGGGACTTAATTTTGCTGTGCAGACATTGACAAACGAAGGCGACAAAGTTGTGATAATGCCGCCTGTCTATCATCCGTTTTTTACTGCCGCAACCGACAATAACCGTATTCTTGTAGAAAACAATCTTAAACATGACGGACTCGATTATTTCATCGATTATGATGATTTGGACAAAAAACTCGAAGATGCTAAAATGCTGATTTTCTGCAGCCCTCACAATCCTGTGGGACGAGTATGGAAACGCGATGAACTTGAAAAAGTTGCAGAATTATGCATTAAACATAAAACAGTAATCGTCAGCGACGAAGTTCATTCCGACTTGATTTTTGCTCCGCACAGACACATTCCTCTTGCTACTCTTTCTCCCGAAATTGCCGATTTGTGTCTTACATTTTTTGCACCAAGCAAAACATTCAACATTGCAGGTTTTGCAACGGCTGTGGCTGTGGCATCCAATCAGAAAATTCATGATGCATTCGCTTCAATCATAAAAAAACTGCATCTTACGGATGGAAACATAAGCGGCACGACAGCCCTCGAAGCGGCATACAACAATGGCGAAGAATGGCTTGAACAAATGCTCGAATATATTTCGGAAAATGCAAAATTTACAGTCGATTTTTTTGAAAAAAACATGCCGCAGATAAAAACGAAACATCCCGAAAGTACATTTTTGCAGTGGATTGACTTCAGTGCGTTGAATCTCAATCAAAACGAACTGGTAAATTTTCTGATAAAAGATGCAAAGGTAGGATTGAATGATGGAAGATCTTTTTCGGAAACCGAAGGAAGAGGATTTATGAGGTTAAATCTGGCTTGTTCGCGTGCTGTAATTGCAAAAGCGTTGAATCAGATTTTAACAGCATACAATAAATTACAATTGCCTTAAATGCAAGCCGAAATTTATCTTTCAACTGCATATTTTGGGAATATCCAATATTTCAGCAAGTTCGTTGCAGCCGAAAAAGTTTACATCGAACAGCATGAAAATTATATAAAGCAAAGTTTTCGTAATCGTTGCGAAATATTGACGGCAAACGGCAAACTGTCGCTTGTTGTTCCTATTGAGCGCAATGCCGGCAATAAAATTTTGATGCGCGATGTTCGTATAAGTTATGCTCAACCGTGGCAAAACTCGCATTGGCGTGCGATAGAAACAGCGTATAATTCATCGCCTTTTTTAGAATATTATGGTAATGATTTAAAACCTTTTTTTGAGCGCAAAGAAAAATTCTTATTTGATTTTAACACAAAAATTACGGATAAAATTTTAGAATTATTGGAAATAGACAAACAACAGTTTTTTACCGACAATTACAAAGTTTTTGATGCTGATTTTATGTTTGATTATCGTTGCAGTATAAGTCCCAAAAGGCGACAACTAAAAGAGGATAAGATGTTTACGCCTCGAAAATATTATCAGGTTTTTGCACAAAGATTTGGTTTTACACCGAATTTAAGCATAATAGATTTGCTTTTCAACGAAGGAACAAATGCAAAAGACGAACTTGCAAAGTGTTTGAAATGGATTTGATTTCGCCAGACAAAGCAATCTGCGTTGTGATATTCATGTAAAACACATTAATTGTTTCAATTTGTATGCTTTATCTATTTTTCAAAAATCCGTATTCATACACTTTCGGAACTATTTTTTCGGCTAAGATTTTTAATTTGTTCCGCAAATTGCCTATCAGTTCGTTATATTTTTCGTCTTCCGAACGGTTGTTCATTTTGCCTTTGTCGTTGCGTCCCTGAAAGTATTCGCGAATATCGTACAGAGAGGCGTTTACGTTGACTTTTGGCTGTTTAAAGTAATATTT
>JAISYZ010000246.1 GCA_031269545.1 Prevotellaceae bacterium | reverse complement strand
CAGTGAGGCTTGTCGTTTCGCGCCAACCGTAGCGTGCAAAACCTGCTGCCGTTTCGAGCGTCAGCGTTTCGCCAAAGCATACATCCGCTACGGGATTTATTGTCTGTTTGGCAGGAAGGGCGTAAACTTCGCCGCTTACAGCAGCGCTCAAGTTGCTCCAGCAACCGTTGGCGCCCAGCACGCTCAACCTGTATGTATATGTGCCGACAGCCGTTTTGCTTAGAGTATTGACTGTTGTTGTATCGCTGCTTCCGCTTCCCGTTTCAGTCCATGCGTATTTAGCATAGCCCTGAGGCGCAGTGAATACAAGCTCGCTGCCAAAGCATACATTGGTAACAGGAGCTATTACGGGCGCAGCGGGAAGGTTCTTAACCGCCGCCGTTACAGGATCGCCCCACAGGCTCCACCCGGTTCCGCAGCTACTGTGAACGTTCACGCGCAGACGGTATGTGTACGAGCCTGCGGCAGATTGCGTTATTGTTTTGACGTTTGGTCCCGATGTTATCGTTCCGCTGTTTACTTCCTGCCAGCGGTAATCGGGATACGCTTTTACCTGTGTGCTGAATGTAAGAGGATTGCCCAGACATACATCCGCTACGGGATTTATTACCGGTTTTGTTGTGGGCGCTGGATAGATTTCAACATTCACAGTATTACTCCACTCGCTCCAGCAACCACCAGTTATAGTTATACTGTCTGCGCGCAGTTTGAACGAATATACGCCTGCTGCGGTTGGCAGGTTAGGAATAGAGGGGTTATTAGAGACCCATTGATAGGACTTACCGCTGTTTACATCCAACCATTCAAAGCGGGTGGGTGTTCCAAGGGGGTAATTCGATTCCAACCCATAGGGTGATCCTTCGCATACCTTTGCTGGTCCAATTAGACTTAAAACAGGAGCACCGGTCTTAGCAATCGTAACAGTTATCGGATCACTCCAATTACTCCAACTGCCGGTATTACCAACTCGCACTCTGTAAGTGTGCGTACCTTGTTGTGTTTCCTCAGCAAACCACTGAGGGCTACCATTGGGATATATAGGAGAACCGTTGCGCTCAAATTGGTAGAACAAGCCACCAGCGGCTTTAGGCGTTTCTACTATAACTGTTGTACCAAAACATGCGGATGTATGAGAAGCCGTTATACTGGGCGTTACACCAGGCTGTGCTTTCACTGAGGCAGCCGCAACTGCCATTAAAAAGATTAAAATTAGAATTTTTTTCATTTCTTTTTTAGATTAAAAGGTTAAAAATTTGTTTGTTCATTTTTATTAAATTTATTATTAATTTTTTTTCTACTATTATTAATTATTAATTATTAATTGTAAATTTTCTACACTTCTCTGTGCCTTCTCTGCGTATCTTTGTGTTATTTATTTGGGTACACAGAGTTACACAGAGATTTCGCAGAGGCACACAGAGGGTTTTGTTATTCATTGTTTTTTTATTTGTTTTGTTCATTTTTATTTTTCCTTTCCTAAACCTGACAGGTTGTTTTTTTATTTGTTTATTTTAGTTTTTTTGTAAATTTAACTTTTTCTTAAACCTGTCAGGTTGTTGTTCTACTATTATTATTAATTTTTTTTTATAAATCTTAACTTTTCCCGAAACCTGACAGGTTTTGAAAACCTGTCAGGTTGTAGCTTTCTTATTACTATTCATTATTAATTATTAATTATTAATTATTCATTATCAATTATTCATTATCAATTATTCTACGGAATAATCGCCGCAACGATTTCGCTCCAAGGACCTTTTTCGCCGCGTGTGTTTTCCCAGCAAAGGCAGAACCATACTGTCATTCCGCGCTCGTGTCCCTGAAATTCGAGAGTAAATGGCGTATGCGTATCGAATGCCGAATGTTGTAGTTGTTCAATGTCAACGACAGGCGTGTTGCTTATAATCCAGCGTATTTCGGCGCCGTGCTGTCCGACAGGTTTTGCCTTCGATTTTTTACTGCCCTGGTCGTAAAAATGAATTGTCAGTCGGCGTATCACGCTGCTGTCAACATCGAAGTCGGGATAAGTAGCAGCCACCGGTGCCGGCGTGCGCCCGCTTTTATGAATTGGCAAAGCCATAGCCTCTCTGTCGGCATCGGTAACGAGTGGATTGTAGGTTACATAAGCCTTGAGCAGAATGCGCGTCGTGCGTTCAACTGTGCGGCGTGCATCATTTTTCACCTTCACAGCCACTTTTGTGCGTGTCAAAGGATTTTCGGCAATTTCAAATGCCGTATCAAATTCGGTTGCAAGCGTTTCCAAATCTCTTATATTTGCCTGTGGGATGTTCCATTCTGCGGCTTTCGGAAGCAGGTAAGCAACCAGTGTTTTCAGCCATACACTAAATTTACTGTCGGCTCGTGGTATAAAATCTTTTGCAGTCATAAAATAAATTTTGTGTTTAATACTATATTTAAATTGTTTTTAACATTTTTCGTGATGTATATCCAAAATATTTTGTTGAATTTCCTGAACATTTCGCTGAATTTCCTGAAAGTTATGCTGAACTTCCTGAAAGTTATGCTGAACTTACTGAATGTTTCGCTGAATTTCCCGAAAGTTCCGTTGAATTTCCTGAATACTTCGCTGAATTTCCCGAATGTTTCGCTGAATTTCCCGAATACTTCGCTGAATTTCCTGAAAGTTATGCTGAACTTCCCGAATGCTTCGTTGAATTTCCTGAATGTAGTACAGAATTTCACAAAATTTTCGTGGAACTTCTCGAAATATTCATTTAATGGCAGATAAAAACCGCATGTACATGGCGAATTTATTATATTTTTGCCATGTATGTCTGTTGCGTTATTTACCATTAATCTTGTCATGTAATAAAATTTTGAATTATTTCACAAAGGTATTGTTAGCGAAAATCGCCTCCAAATAAAATAGCAATTATTTTGTCAAAAAAGACCTTTTTTGACAAAATAAATTTTGACAAATTTTAAGTCTATCTCTTATTTGTTGATTTTATGGCATTTATGAAGGTGAAATTTTAATATTTTTTTGCTAAAAATTGTTTTTTAAAAAATGAGAAGTGTTAAAAGGTACGAATCTTTACAAATTGAAAATTTATATATATTGCGAGTCTGATTATACAAAATAAGACTTTTTTGGGGTTTTCCGAGTTATTGATATGCTTATTGATTGATTTATTGATTATTGCGGACATGCGCAAAAAATTTCAGATTTTTTCATTTTTAATTTCTGAAAATTATACAGCATTAAGTAATAAAAACGGAGTACAAAAATAAGCGCATTAAACAGAATAACAGCCGTTTACGTTTTTTCATCAAGCTTTTATCGACTTTATATAATTGCACCTTAAAAAGAAGATAAAATATTTATTAATTTTGAAAATATTTTTGCAAAAATTATTAAAGCAAACAGCACGTCATTGCGAGGAATGAAATGACGAAGCAACCCAGAAAATAATTAACAATTAATAATTAATAATTAATAATTAACAATTAATAATTAACAATTAACAATAATAGTAGAACAACAACCTGTCAGGTTGTCCTCTCTAATTGCTTTGTGTTTAACATTAACTATTTTATTGATTTTTTGTATTTACGAAATCATTTCAGCAAGGCTGCCGCAACAAAAACTTCGCGCACCGAAGCGTACATGTAATCAATATATTCGGGCAATTTATCGATAGACACAAATTCGGCTTTTTCTATATCTTCGGCTTGCTGAGGAGTTAAAGTTTCGGCGTTGCAAAACATTTCGTACCAAAAATTACGTTTCATCATCAATCGTCCGTTCATTTCGAAGCAATGATATGTTTCGGTCAAAAAATCGCCTAATTCAATATCCGATATTCCACATTCTTCTTTAACTTCACGAACAGCCGTACATGCAATATTTTCGCCATATTCCTGCTTGCCTTTCGGCAAATCCCAATGTCCGTAGCGATATATAAGCAATACGTCTCCGCTGGAATTACGCACAAGCCCGCCGCCGGCAAAAAGCATGTCAAACAAATCGCAAAAGGCGACAAAAGTTTCGTCTTCGTTTTTGCACGATACATAAAATTCGTTTTGTGCAGGATTATTTAAGAACCGGCTAAGTAAATTCGGAAGTTCGGCAAAGTCATTTAATTCGTAAATATCACAAATAGAATATCTTTCGGCAATTTCGGAATGACGACCGAAAATAATAAACCTGTCATTAAAAAAGATTTTTTTCATAATTACATTTCTAAAATTGACAAACTGCATGACTTTTTCCAAATCCAAAACGCCCTGCTGAAATTAAAATATTTAATAATAAAAAATATGCCTGTCATCATTAATTGTTATTTTTGCACAAAATTATAAAACATGAGCGAAACAGCAAAACAGACAGCACAGTATTTATTACAGATTAACGCTGTAAAAATCAATGTAAACAGGCATTTCGTATGGGCTTCGGGATGGAATTCTCCAATTTATTGCGACAACAGAAAAATACTTTCGTATCCGAAAATACGGAAATTGATTTATACCGCTTTTGCCGAAAAAATAAACGAAAAATATTCTGATTGCGAAGTCGTTGCGGGCGTTGCAACAGGGGCAATTGCGCATGGAATACTTGTTGCGGAAACATTAAACAAACCGTTCGTATATGTGCGTTCGTCGCCAAAATCGCACGGAATGGAAAATTTGATTGAAGGCGAATTGCCTGAAAACAGCAAAGTTGTTGTTATCGAAGATTTGGTTTCGACCGGCGGAAGCAGCATTGCCGCTGTTGAGGCAATAAGAAAAGCCCGTTGCAAAGTTCTCGGAATGTTGGCAATTTTCAGTTATGAATTTGATGCGGCATCTGAAAATTTTGCGGCGGCAAACTGCAATTTGACAACTCTTTGCGATTATACGACTTTGCTAAACGAAGCAACAAAATGCGGTTACATAAAAGCCGAAGATATAGAGATAATAAATAATTGGAGAAAATCACCGGAAACTTGGAAAAAATAAAATGCAGGAATATACAAGTAAAACAGTAACAATACAGCGTCAAGCAGAAGATATTTATAATTTTTTTTCGGATTTCAGCAAATTTGCGCAAATGATTCCACGCGACAAAATTGACGACTTTCGAGCAACAGCCGACGAATGTACTTTTACGGTGAAAGGCATTGCTATGGGATTGCAAGTTCTTAACCGAGAGCCTTTTTCGATGATAAAGTATATGGGAACAGGCAAACTTCCCTTTGAATTTTTATTTTGGGTACAGTTAAAACAGGTTGCGCCTTACAATACGCGAATGCGACTTGTATTACACGCAAAAATGAACATGATGATAAAAATGATGCTGAAAAATAAATTACAAACAGCGCTTGATACAGTTGCCGAACAGATTGCTTCGGCATTCAACGGCAATATGCAATATTGATGAATATTGACAATTTATAAAATCAATGTTTTACAAATCCGCAGCGAATCAGCAAAGCGTCAATTGTCGGTTCTTTTTTGCGAAAACGTTTGTAAAGTATTGACGGATGTTCAGCGCCGCCTTTTTCCAAAATATTTTGTCGGAATGATGTTGCCGTTTCTTTGTCAAAAATTCCGTTTTCTTTGAATAGTGAAAAAGCATCTGCATCGAGCGCTTCAGCCCATTTATAACTGTAATATCCTGCTGCATATCCGCCCGAAAAAATATGTGAAAGCGCCGTTGATGTCAAACAACTGTCAATTCTGGGTAATAATTGTGTTTTTTCCATCGACTGTTTTTCAATTTGTTCAATATCATCGGTAATTTCGGAAGTTATTGAATGATAAGTCATATCAAGCATGCCGAAACTTAACTGACGAAGCGTGGCATAACCTTCGTTGTAATTTTTTGCTGCAATAAGTTTGTCGATAAGTTGCTGCGAAATAAGTTCTCCCGTTTCGTAATGTTTAGCAAACAAATCAAGGAATTTCTTTTCGACACAATAATTTTCCATAAATTGAGAAGGAAGTTCGACAAAGTCCCACATAACGTTTGTTCCCGTAAGCGATTTGTAAGTTCCTTTAGCCAACATTCCGTGCAGGGCATGTCCAAATTCGTGAAGAAAAGTTTCAACTTCGTTGAAAGTCAGCAGTGCAGGTTTTGTTTCGGTTGGTTTTGTAAAATTGCATGTAACCGAAATTACAGGGCGAATTTCTTTTTCATTAACAGTTTGCATATCACGGTAACTTGTCATCCATGCTCCGTTCTCTTTAGTTTCGCGCGGAAAAAAGTCGAGATATAAAACTGCGATAAATTCTCCGTTTTCATCGTTTACTTCATAAGTTTTTACATCCGAATGAAAAACAGGAATTTCTTTATTTTCAACAAATTGCAAACCATACAAAGTATCGGCAAGTTTGAAAATTCCGCTTATTACGTTTTCGAGTTTAAAATACGGACGAAGCAATTCATCGCTTACGTCATATTTTTCGGCTTTAAGTTTTTCGCTGTAAAAACTCCAGTCCCAAGGCATCAACTGTTCGTTAAAACCTTTCGATTTTGCATAATCTACAACTGCCGAAATATCTTTATTGGCAGCGGGTTTTGCCGCTTCAAAAAGTTGATTCAACAATTTTGTAACATTTTCGGGATTTTCTGCCATGCGTTCTTCAAGTACATAATCGACATAAGTTTTGTATCCCAGCAGATTAGCCATTTTCATACGCAAATTTGCAATTTGCTTTACAATTTCGCGATTGCCGTTTATTCCGCGCCTGTTGTATGCTTTCCATATTTGTTCGCGCAAACTGCGATTTTCGGCATATTTCAAAAACGGTGCATAACTTGGCGCCTGAAGCGTAAAAGTCCAGCCTTCATGTTTTTTTGATTTTGCAGTTTCGGCGGCTTCTTCGATAATATTTTCGGGCAATCCTGCCAAATCATTTTTATCGGTAATATTTAGCGTATAAGCGTTTGTTTCGGCAAGTACATTTTGTCTGTATTTCAGCGACAATGTTCCAAGTTCTTCGGTTATTCTGCGATATTCGTTGCGATCATCTGCGTTGAGATTTGCTCCCTTGCGCGTGAAACTTTTATAAGTTTTTTCGAGCAACATTTTTTGTTCTGCATTCAAATCAATATTTTCTCTGTTATCGTAAACCGTTTTTACGCGCTCAAAAAGTTTCTCGTTCAGCGAGATGTCGTTGCTAAACGCCGTAAGTTTCGGTTGTATTTGTAAAGCGATTTCCTGCATTTCGGAATTTGCTTCGGCGCCCAGAACATTAAAAAATATTCCTTCTGTTTTTGTTAACAATTCACCGCTTCGTTCCAGTGCTTCTATTGTATTTTCAAAGTCAGGAATATCAGAATTGTTTGTTATTTTATCAATTTCTTCGCGCGATTGGCGTATGCCTTCGTCGAAAGCGGGCAAATAATGTTCGTTTTTAATTTTATCAAATGGAGGCGTTTGATGCGGAGTATTCCATTCGCCTAAAAGCGGATTGTCTGCCGTATTCGATTTTGAATCTGTATTTTTACACGAGTTTGTTACAAGTATTGCCATAGCAATTAAGATATAATTTATTGTTTTCATTTTAATTTTTTTTAATATAGTTTGCAAATATAAGCATTTTAAATCTAACATGAGATATTTTGTTAAATAATTGAAATCTTGATAATGGGTATTCGGTATCGCCGAAGACCGACAAAAGAAAAAATAATCCAAACTTTATTCATTATTATCTGTTTATTAATATGTATTGTTTTCGTCATTCGCTTCGGTTGTTTCAGGCTAATTCACAATGACGCTCTAAAATCAAAAATCGCTTGTAAAATAGAACTTTATATCGCCGAAATTGCTTTGTGCCGATTGCAGCGCAAAAGCCGTATCGGCAAGATAAACATCGCGTCCATGCTTGTCGATTGCCATGTTTGTATGCTTGCGTTTCATAAAGTCGGCAAGTTGGACGGCGTTATCACTTTTTATCCAGCAGGCTTTGTAAAGATGCAGCGGTTCGTATTTACATTTTGCTCCATATTCGTGTTCGAGTCGGTATTGAATGACGTCAAACTGAAGCATGCCAACAGTTCCAATGATTTTGCGTCCGTTGAATTTGCTTGTAAAAAGTTGTGCAACACCTTCGTCCATCAAATGATCTATGCCTTTTGCAAGTTGTTTGAATTTCATTGGATCGGCATTTTCGATATAACGAAAATTTTCGGGCGAAAAACTCGGAATACCTTTGAAATTAATAACTTCGCCTTCGGTGAGCGTATCGCCTATTTTGAAATTTCCTGTATCGTGCAATCCAACAATATCTCCCGGATATGCAAAATCGACAATTGACTTTTTATCAGCCATAAATGCATTAGGCGACGAAAATTTTAACTGTTTTCCCAATGCAACGTGAGTATATGCTTTGTTTCGCTCGAAAATGCCCGAACATATTTTCAAAAAAGCAATTCTGTCGCGATGATTTGGATCCATGTTTGCATGAATCTTGAATACAAATCCTGTCATCTTATCTTCAAAAGGGTCGATTTCTCTTACATCCGTAATTGTTTTTTGCGGATATGGAGCGATTTTTATAAAACAGTCGAGCAGTTCTTTTATTCCAAAATTGTTTACGGCGCTTCCAAAAAACACAGGCGCAACTTTGGCTTGAAAATATTCTTCTACATCAAAGTCGGTGTAAACTCCATCTAACAGTTCAACATCATTACGAAGTTTTTCGGCATCATCGTCAATGTATTTTTCAAGTTCGGCAGATGACAAATCTGTAAATTCAACCGTTTCAAAATCAATAGTTTGTTTATTTTCGGAGTAAAACAGATTTAATTTTCTGTCGAAAAGATTATATACGCCTTTGAAATGGCTGCCCATATTTATGGGAAACGTCAAAGGATGGATTTTGATTTGCAACTGTTTTTCGATTTCATCAAGCAAGTCAAAAGGATCTTTACTTTCGCGGTCGAGTTTGTTGACAAAAACAATTACCGGAGTTTTTCTCATTCGGCAAACATTCATCAGTTTTAATGTTTGCGTTTCGACTCCTTTTGCACCGTCAATCACAATGATTACGCTATCTACGGCAGTCAAGGTGCGATAAGTATCTTCGGCAAAATCTTCGTGTCCGGGAGTATCGAGAATATTTATTTTCAAACCCTGATATTCGAATTGCATTACGGCTGTGGCAACAGATATGCCACGCTGCCGTTCGATTTCCATAAAATCGGATGTTGCCGTTTTACGGATTTTGTTTGAACGTACGGCGCCTGCTGTATGAATGGCTCCGCCGAAAAGCAAAAGTTTTTCGGTTAATGTTGTTTTTCCCGCATCGGGATGTGCTATAACCGCAAAAGTGCGACGGCGTTTTATTTCTGATTGTAAATCCATTTTCTTATTTTGAGGCGCAAAGGTACAAAACAATTACGGACTATCGGTAAAAAATTGAAAATGGGAAGCAATATTTTGCATGTTTATATTAGTAAATTCTAAAACTCTTTTTTAAGGTTATGCAAAATAATATTTTGAAATAAAATAAATGTTAGTAATTTTGCATCAAAATTTAATAGAATAAAAATAAAACTTTTAGAAGACATAAATAATTATGCTTTTTGATAATATGAATATTGATACGTTTTCGTATGTCGCATTGCCGATAATGATTTTTTTTGCTCGTATATGCGATGTAACACTTGGCACATTACGAGTGATTTTTGTTGCGCACGGACATAAATATATTGCGCCGTTTCTCGGATTTTTTGAAGTATTTATCTGGATTATCGTGATAAGCGAACTGCTGAACAGCGCAAACAATATGGTTTGTTATGCCGCTTATGCTGGCGGTTATGCAATGGGAAATTTCGTGGGAATGCTTGTAGAAGAACGCATTGCAATAGGTACGGTTTTTATGCGTATTTTTGCGACAAAAGGAGGACAGGAGTTAGCCGATATTTTTCGCAGCAATGGATTTGGAGCAACATTGACGCACGCCGAAGGTTCGGAAGGTAATGTTGACATTTTACAAGTTGTTGCAGCACGCAAATTCGGTAGCGAAGTTCAGAAAATATTAAACGAGTTCAATCCTGATATTTTCTATGTTGTTGAAGATGTGCGCAGTGTACGAAAAGGAATATTTCCGAAAAAAAAATCTATTATAAATTATCGTCGTCCCGGAAAATAATTATAATTTTGCACTCCGAAAAGCAATTTTCATGCACAAACTGTCCTGTGGTGTAATTGGCAACACGTCTGACTCTGGATCAGAAGACTTCAAGTTCGAGCCTTGACAGGACAACAAAAATATGTTATCAAACATTAAAATTAAAGAATTATGAAACCATTGCTTTTCTTCTTTGCATTTACAGTAAACAATTTATATTTGCACTCACAATCAATAGATTATAATAAAATAAATAACTGGGAAGATATTTGTTTCTGTTCAATGAACAATGCTTTTCACCCTTATACGATTGTAAATGCCGATAATAACTGGCAACTTTTGCTGGCTATGAAAAACGGGCTTACATTAGCAGAACTGGATTCTTTAAAAATACCCTATACACGAAGTCAGTGGCTACTTTTACGGTCTCAACACTTAATAGAAAGGAACCAAGATATATACAAAACCAGCATTCCAATTTTGGATAAAGAACAAACTGTTGCTTTACGGCAGCAGTCGCAGCAGGCAGCAAAATTTGTAGTCTCCGAAATAGAAGAAGAATGTAAGGAACTGGTTGCTTTTTTATCAAAAAACAATCGTTCGCAAAATGCATTTTCCATTTTATTTTCTTATGTAGTTGATGGCTTGATATGGGACAGGTTTGAACAAGACGGAATTATAAAAGAACGAATATCGGTAGATGGAATATGGAGTGGAAATTATTGGTTTTTAACACCCAAGCGCACTTTTTCCTGTGGTACAAATTCGTTTGCAATGGGAGGTAAATATACGTTCAAATTAAATTGGTCGGAGTTGGAAAAATTAACAAACAAAATGCCCGAATTAGATGAATTTTTACAATCGTTGGATAATGAGGATAAAATCACGGACAAAAAAATTATAGACAAATTTTCACCTTTTGGCTTTTTTGATAAAAATTCAAATTTAACAATCCCTGTTATTGACGAAAGAGAAAGCAACGATTTGCGCTTGATTTCAAATAAAATAACAGATAAGATATTATCAGCATTTGTTAAAACAGTAGATATTGATACACTTAAAACATTGTACAAATTCAGAGATAACAGCGAAACAGTTCTCATTTTTTACCACGAAATGATGTGGGATATAATTGATTTACTTTTAGATAAAAAAATTATTCAGTTACCTGTGATATTTAAATCTCCCGAAAATGCAAAAATGACAGATGTTGCAGATTTATGTTTTATCACAATAGAATAAGGCACGATAATTTAATGTTTTTAATAATCTGATTGATTGATAATTATGACAATATTAAATAGTCTATCCTTAAAGAGCAATTTTTGTGTCTTAGAATTTTACTTTTTAATGACTGACTGATTATTTATTCAACTTTCTCAAACTGTTCAACCTTGTTACACAAAATTAATCGCAGACCATGAAAAAATCTTAACTTTGAATCACTTTTAGTCAATTGAGATTATTTTTACGTGTGATTAATAATATTTATTAATTTTGCAGTAAAATTTAATATATTTGAAAAATATGAACGAGAAAAAAATTGATTTGAAAAAAATATTATCCGTTTCGGGATATTCAAGTTTGTTTGCTTTCGTAGGAAAGACAAAAAACGGCATTGTTGCAGAAAATCTCAATGATAAAAAAAGAACCGCTTTCGGCGAATCGGCAAAGGTAAGCGCGCTGTCGGACATATCGGTTTTTACGGATAAGGAAGAACTGTCGCTGGTAACTGTAATTGAAAAAATAAAAGAAAAAGAAAACGGTAATGCTATAAATATTGAAATAAAAAAAGCAGATCCCGAAATCCTTAAAAAATATTTTGAAGAAATACTTCCCGATTATGACCGCGACCGTTTATACGTTTCGCACATGAAAAAAATACTCGATTGGTACAATCAGTTGCAAAGTAACGATATGCTTGATTTTGAGAAGGATGAAACGGCTGAAGATGAAAATATCAAAAATGCCGAATAAAAAATTCTTTCTAATATTATTTTTATCAGTATCGTTATCGTGTAATAATGTCAGGCAGGACAAGATCAGCAAACCAAAAGATTTTACCCTGCCTAACGTTCCTGTCGTAGTAACCGACAGACATGAGTCATATAAATATATTGCACTGAATTATTGGAACGATTTTAATTTTGCCGATTCATCTGCTTACAGGCAAACTGCATCTCAAATATTTACCGATTTTCTGAATATTTTGCAATATGTCGATATGCAAACCATTTTGCAAAGCATGGAAAACATGATGCAAAAAGCCGAATCCGACAGCAGTGCATATATACGTTTTGTAAACATTTGCGAGCAATATCTTTACGGAGCAAATTCGCCTTATCGCAGCGACGAATTATATATTCCCGTTCTACAAAATATCATCAATACAAACTTAATTGACGAAAATCATAAAATACTTGCTGAATATCGCCTGAAAATGGCAATGAAAAACAGAACAGGAAATCAGGCAACCGATTTTGAATATACGCTCGAATCGGGAATAACGCACAGATTGTACGACATCAAAACCGACTTTGTTTTGCTGTTTATAAACAATCCCGACTGCAATGCCTGTAAAGAATACACCGAACGCATAAATGCTTCGCAACTTATACAACAGGTGATACGTGAGGAGTTGCTTACCGTTTTGGCTGTTTATCCCGATATGGATTTGGACGGATGGAAGAAATACCAAACACAAATTCCCGCAAACTGGATAAACGCTTACGACAAAAAACTTGCAATACGTAATGACGAAATATACGATTTGCGTGCCATTCCTGTGCTTTATCTGCTCGATAAAGACAAGAAAGTTTTGTTGAAAGATACCTTTGTCGAAAGTGTAGAAAAATATTTGAGTTTGTAGGTATCGAATCCTTTATTAAAATTTAAACCTGCTTTTCTGACCATTAAGTCGAATTTTATTTCTGTAATAAACAAACAGTATTCCAACAAGTACTGTTATCGAAAATCCTGTTATGTTAGATAAAGTCATACTCAAACCAAAACCTTCGGGCGCGACAAAAATATATGTCGATGTTACAGCCGTCATAAATAATGCTGGAAATAACGATATAAAATAATTTTTCCCGTTTCGACAAAGATATACGGTGATTGCCCAAAGCGTAAATACTGCAAGCGTTTGGTTGCACCATGCAAAATATCGCCACAACACATTGAAGGGAACAAAAAACA
Source organism: Prevotellaceae bacterium (assembly GCA_031269545.1). GTDB lineage: Bacteria > Bacteroidota > Bacteroidia > Bacteroidales > UBA932 > JAIRKV01. The sequence continues at coordinate 27,010 of JAISYZ010000246.1, read as the reverse complement.
GTATTACAAAAGTCAATGCAAAAACAGGCAGGGCAACAAACAGTCGTTTTGACAATTGCTGCTGGCTGACATGTAAAAAGTCGGCTACAATCAAACGCGCCGAACGCAAAGCCGTGTCGCCCGAAGTAATAGGCGCTGCAACAACGCCGAGCAGAGCAAGTATTCCGCCAAACGTTCCAAGCCATGTTTTTGATATTATGTTTACAACTTCGGCGCCTGTATTTGCCTTTTCGGGAAGATTTGCCGTATAATCCTGCAATCCTTCAACAGAGCCGAAGAACGATGCTGCTGCTGCCGCCCAAATCAATGCCAAAATGCCTTCGGCAACCATTGCGCCGTAAAAACATCGCCGTCCGTATTTTTCGTTTTTCAGACATCGCGCCATCATTGGCGACTGTGTTGCATGAAATCCCGATATAGCGCCACATGCTATCGACACAAACATCATTGGGAATATCGGCAATCCGTCGGGATGCTGATTTGCCAGTCCGCCTGTAATTTCGGGTATCGGAGCGTTGTTTGCAAATAATGAAACCAATATACCAGCAGCCATAAACATAAGAACTGCGCCAAACACAGGATAAATTCTGCCTATGAGTTTGTCGATAGGAAGCAGTGTAGCCAAAATATAATAAACAAACACAATTACAGTCCACCACAAAACGTTAATAAAACCGGGCGTCATTCCTGCGAGTAATCCTGCTGGTCCCGATACAAATACCGCTCCAACCAAAATCATTAACAGCAACGAAAATATTCGCATAAACTGTTTTGCAACAATGCCAAGTTCTTTTCCGTTGAGTTCGGGCAAACTTGCTCCTCCGCTACGCACCGACATCATTCCCGAAAAATAATCGTGAACCGCTCCGCCAAAAATTGTCCCGAAAACAATCCATAAAAATGCAGCAGGTCCAAACATAATTCCCATTATTGCGCCGAAAATAGGTCCTAATCCAGCGATATTCAAAAATTGAATAAGAAATATACGCCACCACGACATCGGAACGTAATCGACATTGTCAGCCATTGAATAGGCGGGCGTTTGTCTGTGTTTATCAATTACGAAAATACGTTCGGCAAATTTACCATATACAAAGTATCCTGCAATCAAAATTGCAACAGCAAAGCAAAAACTTATCATATATTTATGTTTTATTTATTTCGCAAAATTATAAAAAGTTTCAAAATGAATGAATAGTTTGCCATTTTATGATTTTTAATTAGTTGCTCATTAAAAGCAAATTTAGCAGACACAAAAATTAATAAGCAAGCATTTTAAACCTGACAGATTAGTTGTAAAAAATGTTGATTTGCTGAAAAATAATTGCATTCCATTTTTTATGTGTATTTTGTGGACAAGCAAACTGCTACCAAAATACAATTTGTATAAAGTTATTATCAACAAAATAGATTGATATTTCAGGTTATTTTGATTTCGCTTTGGTATTAATTGATAGTGGTTAACGATAATAAAATGCAAACAAATAACAGATCACAATACTCCTAATATAACAGAGGCGCTAATATTGAGTTTTCGACTTATAGTTCTTGCTATGTGCAGAGTAGGTTCGCTTTTTCCTGTTAAATATTCGCTTACTCGAGATGGACTTACGCCCAATAATTCGGACAGCTGGGTCTGATTTATTCCCATTTCATACATGCGTAACTTGATAACGTCAACCAGTTCAGGTTCTTTTACAGGATAATTTACCTCTTCATAATCGGCTACCAAATCCGATAATAATTCCAATTCAATAAAATCCTTATTGTCTGTCGGAGTATCGTTGCTTACTACTTTTAGTAATTCTTCTATTCGTTCGCAAGCGGCTTTATACTGTTTTTCGTTTTTAATCATATTTCATTTATTTATATTGTTAAACAATTTTTCAATTTATCATATCCTGAATGAGTTCCTGTAAAACGCACATATACTTTTTGTGATGCAAAAATAACAATGGCTATCAATCTGTAATCGTTGCCTTTTATATTGAATACAAATCTGTTATTTCCTATACTGTCGGCGCTGTTGAATGTTTGTTTTATATCAGCAAAACATTTCCATTCGCTTTCTTTCGCCTTTTTATACCACTCTCTCAATGGTGTATCCGAATCGGGGTGTCTGTTTGCATATTCCTGTATGATTCTGAATGTTACTATTCTCATTCTGGATTAATTTTAATACAAAGATAACACACATTTTCCATATATCAAAATTTATTTTTTCTTTTCAGAAACAATCTTAAATCTTAATATTCTGCATACAGTAGTTAGTATTGATTACCAAATACTTAATGCCAAATAAACAATCATGAATGAAAATCAGGTGAAAATGAGGTTTTAATTACATCTTATTATTTATTTTGGTTGGCTAAAAGAAACAAATAATTGACAGTTGAAAAATGTTTCTGACGGGACAGATTCCCGAAACCTTCTACATTACATTTAAAGAATCCATCTATGCTTTTACGAAGTACGCCTGTACTTTTGAATTGTGCACCTGTACTTTTAAATAATTCATCTGTACTTTTGAATTGTACAGATGTACTTTGACAGAATACACATGTATTTTTGAATTGTACAGATTTACTTTGACAGAATAAAGCATTAAAATAGCATTTTTATATTGTATAATATTCAAATATTTTGTATTTTTGCTGCGGAATATTCCAAAAAACTTAAAGTAATAAAATTATGGGAAGGAAAACGCAATCTCAGGAAATTATTGATACCGGCGTAATGGTGAGCGGTATCAAGGCGCATCAGGATGTGCTGGCGCTACGCAAAATCGACAATGCTTTTGCCGCCGACCTGCAAGCCAAAGTTGATACCTGCATCAAACTGAACGATGAGCAGGAAACACTGAAAGCCAAACTCAAAGAAAAAACAGAAGAGTTGGATACTGTTTTTGCCGACATGCTGAAACAGGCAGGTGAAGCTCGCAAAATTATCAAACTGGACATGCCTCAATCGTCATGGCGCGAGTTTGGGATTAACGACAAACGGTAAAATGTTTGAGTAAATTAAAAAACCGCCTCTGCTGAATTATTGCAGAGGCGATTTTTTGGTTGCTGCGTTCTACGTAGCGAAACGCTATGCCGAACGCAGGAGTTTAAGCAGAGTCGTTAATTTATCTGCGAGGAACAACTCTACGAGGTTCTCCTATACGAACATTAGTAACATCATTGCCAACATTAACGGATATATAACCTTGAGCATTTTCTCTTTCATTCCAAGCAGGTACAGTAACATTTCTTGACTGAGCCCTACCGCCTGCATCTGTCCAGTTAACAGACACCTCAACAGGTCTATTACAACTATTAGAAAGATGCACAGTGCCGCTGTAGCTGTTATGAGTCATCTTAATACAACTAACTTGTGCATTTGCACTAATTCCAAAGCCGATTAAATCTATCAAAATTACTAAAATCTTTTTCTTCTTTCAAACAAAAAATTAATAACCATAACTTGTTACTTGCCAATTTCCATTATTATTGGCAAGTTCGATAGAACAACAAAGCCATCTATTGTTTTTTGCAAGATATTCCAATTTACTATCATAATACCTAACTGTAACAATTTTATCAGTGTATTCATTTTTGATAATTTTGAAAGAAGCATTGTTCAACTTACTCAAAAGCATTCTGCCTTCTTCGTATGAAAAACTCATTTTATCAGGCGTCCTGCGGGCATCTTCTATTGTCATAAAAGATTTTGCTTTTACCATATCTTTATTAAAAACAGCAGTACAAAATTTGCGCGCCACATTTTCGGGCGATTGCGCATTTGCACAAATTCCAAAGCCAATTAAGGCTACTAAAATCATTAATTTTTTTTTCATTTTATTTTTATCCTGTTTTTTAGTTAGAATAATCAATGTCCCCTGTTTTCAATCTAAAAATTGTTTTTGGGGACACTGACATACAAATTTGTTGATTTTTTCTATTTTACATATACCGTAACATCTAAACCGGAAGGCTCATCCGAACAGACAACTGGAAATTCTTTATCGTATCGGTATGCGCCTAATGTAGTGCTTGCATTTAAAATATTAACAATTTATATTAAGTGGTGTGGCACTAGCTGAATCTACCTCTTTTCTTGAAGTGCATCGATAAAATACGCCTTTGTATTTTTTTTCACCCTCGTCACGATAAGAATCTTCACACATAGTATGGCATTCTTTAATCGCTTCTTGCTCAGCTGCATATGGTGTTTCTGCACATTTGTCAAAAGACTGTGCAGGTGCAATCTCTCTTTCTGTGCCCACTAATGTATTTCCATCATAATAATCATAATGTTTCCAAACGGTAACGGTAACTTTGTATCTTTCTTTTGCACTTGCGCTAATACTAAAAATTATTAATACTACCAAAATCATTAAAATTTTTTTCATTATAAATTGTGTCGGTTATATACCATCGACCCATCGGTTTTAGTTGAAATTTTTATTTTTTCCTGCTCTGTCGGCTTTGCAGGTCTTGCCCCGTTTTTAAAATGGTTGCCAAATTCCATTGATTGCCTTGTGTGAAAAATTATTTTCATATACGCACATAAAAAAAGCGCGGACAAACTCTAAATTTTATCTGCACTTCGAGGTCTTCGACTACCTAATCTACCAAATAAATATTAAATGAATCCTGTCCACGCGACTTGCGTGAACGTAATCACTTTCATTCTTGGTAGATTTGAAATTGTCGAAGTTTCGAATTGCCAGAACACAAGCTAAACGCTTTTTCCAATAAACTTTATAATGTGCGTACTGTTTACTCTGTTGTTTAATTCATAGCATACAATATTTTACATTATCGGTTACAAAGGTATAAACAATATTTTATATAAACAAAAAATATGGATTATTATTAAACATTTTTTTCGACAGATAAATTATTTTTTCTAAATTTGTATCTAAAATAACGTAAAATAACAGCACAAAAATGGCAGTAATTGGTTTAGATCTCGGCGGGACAAAACTTTCGGGAGGATTATTTTCCGAAAACGGCGAATTTCTTTTTAAAGATTCGTGCAAACTCGAAAAACGAACAGGCGATGAGGTAGGATTGCTCATTCAGAATTTTGTTAAACAATTATTGAACGAAGCAAACAATTTGAAAATAACTGTCTATGCCGTAGGTATTTGTATTCCGGGCATCAGTTATCACGAAACGGGTTGCGTTTGGGCGCCAAATATCGAAGGTTGGGATAATTATCCTGTGCGCGAAAAAATTCGTGAAGTTGTAAATAAAGATGTAAAAGTCATCGTCGATAGCGACAGGGCATGCGCCATATTCGGCGAAAGTTGGCTCGGAGCGGCGAAAGGCTGCGAAAATGCAATTTTTCTTGCCGTAGGAACAGGAATAGGAGCGGGAATAATAGTCAACAATCAACTTGTACGCGGAGCTCACGATATTGCAGGAGCAATCGGCTGGTGGGCTTTAGATACGCCGTTTCACAGCAAATTTGCGCCTTGCGGATGTTTCGAATATCATGCATCGGGCGAAGGAATTGCAAAAGTGGCTCGCGAAATCATCGCAGACGATAAAACATACAATGGCATTTTAAGCGCCAAAGCAATTGATGAAATCACTGCGCATGATGTGTTTCATGCATACAGCATCGGCGATGATGTTGCAAAGCGTACATTACGCACTGCAATTACGTTTTGGGGAATGGCAGTTGCCAATCTCGTCAGTATTTTCGATCCCGAAAAAATAATCTTCGGCGGTGGAGTATTTGGTCCTGCCGCACAATTTATTGATGATATTTATGAAGAAGCAAAGAAACATGCACAACCCATATCAATAAAAAAAGTAAAACTTGAAATTTCGAAACTCGGTTCCGAAGCAGTACTGACTGGCGCCGGATATATGGCGCTTAAAGCAATATATCATAGATTGAATAATTGACAATTTATTTTGCTTAATGTTTGTTTGCTAGCAAATTTACGCGCGGAGCAGCGGCGGTTTTTCGAGTCAATTATTTCGCCTGAAAATGGCAACAAAACAAGTTAAAATATCAATCTATTTTATTGATAATCAATTTATGCAAATTGCATTTTGTTTATGGTTTGGTATAATAGACGAAAAAGCCGTCAAAAACACAAAATCAAAAAACGCCAACAATCTTATTTATTGACTGTTAGCGTTTTGCCTTGCGGTGCGGACGGGACTCGAACCCGCGACCCCGTGCGTGACAGGCACGTATTCTAACCAGGCTGAACTACCGCACCTCTTTTTTTATTTGAGGTTGCAAATGTACATCTTTTTTTTGATGTTGCAATATTTTCATCGAAAATTATTTAAAAAAAGTAAAATTAACACTTCCATAATGTCTGTCTTCATAAAATCGTGCATGCTTGCTGAAATCATATTTGCTGGAATGTTCGATTATCAATAATCCATTTGCTTTTAATAAATTATGTTCAAAAATACTGTCGGGAATTTTATCAATATCGGGCATTTCGTATGGAGGATCGGCAAAAATAATATCGTAGGTTGCCGAACAAAACGAAATAAATTTTAATGCATTGCTTTTTATTGCATGAATTTGTTGAAACCCAAATTTGCTGACCGTTTGTCGAATGAATGCATGATGAACGCTGTTCAGTTCGACTGTATCAATTTTTTTTGCTCCGCGCGATGCAAATTCAAAACTTATGCTTCCTGTACCTGCAAACAAATCAAGAACTTCGGATTTGCCAATATCTACAATATTGTTCAGTATGTTGAAAAGATTTTCTTTTGCAAAGTCAGTTGTCGGTCGCGCCTTAAAATTACGAGGTGGCACGATATTTCGTCCTTTATGGCTTCCACTGATTATACGCATTTGTCAAGTTTTTCGAGCAGTGTCAGAAGCAAGGCATTTTCAGTTCCTGTTGTAAAAACCAAGTTTTTATTCATTTCCAATTTTGTTTTTTCAAAAAATGTTGAAAATTCTTCTTCTTCGTGTTTATTTGTTTTTCCCGAAAGGTAAATGTTGTCGAACTCTATCTCCAATATTTTTTTTACGGCGGCGGCGAAATATATAGCATCGCCTGTGCTTTCGATTTTATATGAATTTTGCAATAACAGTTTTTCGTTATTATTGACAACAATGTCGATTGTAGCCGCATTGAAAAAAATGAACATATTTTTGCCTGAATTGCGTAAAGCCGTGCGAATTAAAGGGATGCTTTGATTATAAAATTCGGTTTGCGCTTGATATTTTTTTACTGTTTCGTAAATATCATTATCTATTGCAAAAACACAGTATGCTCCTATTTTTTTTATCTTATGCGTAAATATTTTTTCGTCATTTATGTCGCAAACAAATTTCAGATATTCATCAGATTTGTTTTTGTCGAAACAGTAACTCGGTACAAGAGTTGCTTTTTGGTTTGCAACAATACATCTGACGGCTGCGAATCGTTTTGTCAACAACGGTTCTGTTGCAAATAAATCATCAATAGTTGCATTGTCGATATTCAGCGTTTTTGCTGCAAGACAAACATTATCAGTATCGAAAATGCAAAAAAGAAATCCATCCAAAGATATTTGAATGGATAACTTGTATTTTGATGTTTTTTCCGAATTAAATTTTCTGTCAACTAAATTCAGCATTGTTTATTCCCAGTTTCCCGCATCGTTATTGGGATTGTTGATACTTCCAACTCGTAATCCGGGGTAGTGTTCCCATTTCGCTTTTTCTTCGGCGAATTTCATTCTTTCATCTGCACTAAGTTCGCCTTTCTGTTCTTTGATGATAGTATTTTTGGTTTCTTCGCCGGGGTCATTTCTTTGCATTTGTTCGTCGCTGAGATTTGCAATTTCCTGTTTATCCAGTCCTTCCAAGAAAACTTCGTTAGGAACAAAAACCGCAAACAGAGGAACTTTTACTTTCGAAATGGTTTCTTTGATGGTGGCTTTTATTGTAAATTCCGGTTTTTTTATAACGCCATTAACCTCAACGCCCGGAACAAAACGCAACTCGCCAATATCAAAATTTGGTTTGCTCGCAAGTAAAACCGTATCAACTTTGACAACAGATTTCACATCGTCGATTATAGGTTTGCGAACTGCCAAGCCGAGTTCTACAACTTTGGCATCATCCATATCGACCAGTGCAATAAGTCGTTCGCCTTTTATCGGACGGCGTGCTTTGATTTGTTTTTGCTGTTCTTCGTAAAGTTTTTCATAACTTTTGGTCTTAGCCTGTGTTGCCGAATCGTCTAACGAACCTACCGAACGCAAAGTTTGCATTTTTCCTGTTCTGTAAAAATTTTCGAGAGTGTCAAAACTTGCCGTATAAACGCCTTTTACACTTTTGTACGCTTGCTGTAAAGCGCGAATTTCTTTTAAACGTTCAACAACTTTTGTTTTACGAATTTCGTACTTTTCTTTAAATTCGATTGGTCTTCTCATGTTCATAGTGAAAACGTATGCTAACCCGCATACAACGCCAATCAATAATAATTGGATAATTTTTTTGTTCATTTTATATTTTATTTTAATAATTTTATTCTATGTTCGACCTGCAAATTTATAATATTTTTTTCACTCCAAAATTTTTTTGTGCTATTTTTTTAAATTATTTGCTGATTTATGGTATAAATGACTAATTTTGGAGCAAAAATTTTAACGTTCAATGCTCAAAAATCACGTTTTCAACAAACTTTGTGAAAATCTTAAACACAAACCCACAACATCGCAAATTGAATTGCTCGCGAAACTTGCAGATTTTGTTATTGACAACAACAATCGAAGTATTTTTGTGATTAGCGGATTTGCCGGAACGGGAAAAACTTCGGCGATAAGCGCTTTGGTTGCAACAATCAAGGAATTGCAAGTAAAATACGTATTGCTTGCGCCTACGGGCAGGGCTGCAAAAGTTATCACAAATTATTCGGGCGAAAGCGCTTTTACAATTCACAAAAAAATTTATCGGCAAAAATCTTCTACCGATGGTTTTGGAAAATTCGTTTTGGATAAAAATTTACATTCAAATACTATATTTATTGTTGACGAAGTATCGATGATTTCCAATTCGTCTGTCGAACAGTCGGTATTTGGCAGCGGACGCTTGCTCGACGATCTTATAGAATTTGTCCGTTCGGGAAAATCGTGCAGACTGATTCTTGTCGGCGACCGCGCTCAACTTCCGCCTGTCGGACTTGACGAAAGTCCTGCGCTCAACGACAGCGAACTTAAATATTTTGGCGACATTCAAAAAATAAATCTTAACGATGTTGTCCGTCAGGCAGCCGATTCCGAAATCCTTTCCAATGCAAACCTTTTACGTCAAAATATTGATAACAATATTATCGAAATGCCAAAATTCCATTTTACAAACCTTGCAGATGTCGAACTGATAAAATCTGCCGCCGTTGTCGAAAAAATTGATAGCGCCTATACGGATTATGGTTTTGAAAATACTTCCGTCATTTCCTATTCAAACCGCAGGGCAAACAGATACAATCAGGGAATACGCACTCGCATTTTCGGGCGCGAAGAAGAACTTGTCGTTGGCGATTTGCTTATGGTTGTGAAAAACTGTTATAAATTTATTGACAACGACGCCGAAATAGATTTTATTGCCAACGGAGATATTGCCGAAGTTGTGAGAATAGGTAAATATGAAAAACGTTACGGATTTCGGTTTGCAAATGTTACGCTTTGTTTTCACGATTATAATGATGTCGAGTTTGACTGTAAGATAATGCTTGATACGCTTACAATAGAATCAGCATCGCTCGACTACGACGACAGTCGTAAACTTTATGCAGCAATTGCCGAAGACTATGTGCACATTGCAAACAAGCGAAAACGATATTATGCCATTCGCGAAGATTTGTATTTCAATGCCTTGCAAGTAAAATACGCTTATGCCATCACCTGCCACAAAGCCCAGGGCGGACAATGGTCGGCAGTGTTTCTCGACAGACTTTTTTTTAAGGAACAACTCACAATTTCGGATTTGCGCTGGCTTTACACGGCATTCACACGCGCCACCGAAAAACTGTTTTTGATAGATTTCGATTATTGATGGAAAAATTCTCGCTCTGATTACCTGAATAGGTTCTTTTAAAATCTAAATAGTCGCTCCTTAAAAGCAAAATTCCCAAATACAAAAATTAATATACTTCATGCGGTATAATTTTGTGAATTAATCCAGAAATTTTATTTTTTCATTTTTAATTTCACATTTTTACACTGAACAAAGTATAACTTTTATGTGTTTTTTGTACTGTGCTTTCTAATTACTTTTATGCCGCTTTTCATTATCAATTTTCTTAAAAATTTATTATACATAAACGGGATTTTCAATATTTTGAATATTAACCTAATTCTAATTTTCAATGTTTTCATAAAATATCTATATCCGATATTTTCACAATCTTTATTTATTATCTCTGCCAATATTTTCGCACTTTCCATAGCATAACTAATTCCTTCCAAAGAACTTGGACTAATCATGCCTGCTGCTTCTCCTATTAAATACACTCTGTTTTTACCTGTACATGTACTCATAATACTCTTATTCAAATAAACAAAACAACCTTCTCTTTTTACTAATTTTTCAAAAAAAATACCGCTGTTTTTTACTTTCTCTTTTAACATTTCAAACCTCATATTGCTATCGTTTGGAGGGAAGGCGCCTCCAACAATGAAATAATCATCTTTTGATATTGTCCAACTATATGAATCTGTTATCTCTTTATCAAAGATACAGGAATAGAATGGAGAATTTACGCTATTCTCATACCATTCCTGAATAGCGACATATTTATGTATTTTATTCTTTTTGTAAAATGTATTCCTTACAATAGAATTTGCGCCATCCGCTCCGATTATGATTTTTGCTTTTTCTGTTCTTTCTGTTTTTTTTGTTTTTAATGTTATACAGAATATATTATCTTCCTGTTCTATTTTTTTGCAAATACTGTCATCACATATTTCTATATTATTTGGAATTAAAGAAATCAAAAAATTATCAAATTTCAGTCTATTCATATTTATGTAAAATCTTTGATAAAAATTTTCAATATTATTATTAATATCTATGGTTTTTACGGAAAATATTTGAGGATCAACCAAAACGTCTTTCGGCAAACAAATATCAAATTGAGCAAGTATTTTTTGTGCGTCTGGTGATAGCAATCCTCCACAGCATTTACTTATTTCAGGATTTTTTTTATCAATAGCAATAACTTTATATTTTTTATCTAACAGTCGTGCTAAAGTAGATCCAGCAGGTCCTAATCCAATTATAGCAATATCATACATAATCTTCAAGATTCTATGTTTATTCAGTTTTCATGAATATAATTATCTGTTATTATTTCAGTTATTCTTTTGTATTTTTCGATGTAAAGGTATAAAAATAAATCAGTTTGCAGAATAACAATTTATCATCTCAACCTTTTTCTGTTGAAAACAGGTCTGGATATAAACGCGTAAATCAATACGCTAATCACACACAGGCACGAAGATGTAAGGTACAGAGTTTCAAAAGTCCACATTCCTGTGATAAATCCGCCTGTGAGCATTCCTATCGAAGTTCCAACATCAAAACCTAAAAGATATGTCGAATTTGCTGTTCCGCGTTTGTTGTTTTGAGCCATATCTACATAAAGAATCTGCATTGCGGGCAACATCATTCCAAATCCTAACCCGATAAATAAACCAATAATACAAAATTCGTACAAACCATGCAATAGCGAAAAAGCGAAAAATGAAACGCTTATTATCGACATTGCCGCAATATTTACTTGATGTACATAACCTTTATCTACCAAACGCCCCGAAAATGTCCGCGAACTGATAATCCCCGCAGCAAAAAACAGAAAAAAAACGCCTGCGTTAGGTATTCCGATATGTTTGCCATATTGCGCTACAAACGATCCTATGCTTCCCCATGCAAAACAGGGTAGCAACTGATTAAGAAATATAGTCCATGCTGGTAAAAGGAAAAAACGGTCGAGAGATATTTTCTCTCGTTTCTTAAGTTTCGGACGGCTCGGCGCTTTTATCAGCGAAACGGCAACGATTCCCAAAATACCCATTCCAATTGCATAACCAATCAAAGTATTGAAACCCTGTTCCTGATAAATATGAATAGCAATGAACGGTCCGACTGCCATCGCAACATTCATAAAAGTGCCTGCAAAACCAATACCTTCGGCACGTCGTTCGGTTGGTACAAGATCGATTGCCAGCGTGCTTGTCGATACCGAACACATTCCCCACATTATTCCGTGCAAAAAACGTACAAGAACAAGCATTATCACCGTTGTTGCCCAAAAATAACCGAAAAAAATACTTACATAACAAATGAAACTTAAAAGTAAAACTTTTTTTCGAGAATACAAATCGACAATATAACCCGAAAACGGACGAATAAACAATAAGGCAACAGTGTACGACGATAAAACTATTCCCGTTTTGCTTTGAGCCACGCCAAGTTGCTCGGTTATATACAAAGGTATCGAAGGCATTAACAGGTTGAACGAACATGCCATTAAAAAATTGGCAATGCACACGTTTATATAACCTGCCGTCCATAATTTTGGTTTTTGTTTATGTGTCATTTTTAAAAAACTGTGCAAATGTACAAAAAGACTGTTGATTTTCGATTTGTTTAACGTCATATAACTGTTTTAATGTGATAATAGAAATTTTGTTTAACTTTGTAAAAATAACAATCAATATTAACGATAAAAGATGGAAAACGACAAACGACTTGCGGCTTTTGCCAAACTTTTGGATATTATGGACGAACTGCGCGAAAAATGTCCATGGGACAGAAAACAAACTTTTGAAAGCCTGCGTAACAATACAATAGAAGAAACATACGAACTTGCAGATGCTGTCATAAAAAAAGATTTGAATGAAATCCGCAAAGAGTTGGGCGATTTGCTGCTCCATATTGTATTTTATGCAAAAATAGGCAGCGAGACAGGAGAATTTGATATTGCGGACGTAATAAACGGAATTTGCGACAAACTCGTTTACAGACATCCTCACGTTTTCGGAAACGTAGATGTAAACAACGACTCGGAACAGGTTGTGAAAAATTGGGAGCAACTGAAACTGAGCGAAAAAGATGGAAATAAAACCGTTCTTTCGGGCGTTCCTGTTGCCTTGCCTGCACTGGTAAAAGCAAACAGAATACAGGAAAAAGTGAGCGCCGTAGGTTTCGACTGGGATAACAGACATCAGGTATGGGAAAAAGTTATAGAAGAATACAATGAAGTGCAGACTGAAATAGAAAATAAAAACAGCGAACATTTGGAACAGGAATTTGGAGATCTGATATTTGCAATTGTCAATGCGGCGCGTTTGTATGATGTCGATCCCGAAACGGCTTTGGAACGCACAAACAAAAAATTTATAAATAGATTTGAGTATCTCGAACAGCAAACAATAAAACAGGGACGCTCGCTCAAAACAATGACTCTCGACGAAATGAACGAAATATGGGAAGAAGCAAAGAAATTTGATTGATAATTGGCAAATAACAATGATACGAGGAGCGTAGCGACGAGTTGATAATGATTAAAGATGACATTAGCAAGTTCAGAGTTTAAAAAAAAGACGATAAGGAGGAAGAGGAATGAATGATGAATTGGCAAAGGGTAAAAGCCTTAATGTGATTTTTTGTCCTTTAATACCACCTGCTTCAAGGCAAGTATTTTTGTTTTAAATAATTAATCAATGGCAAATTTCACAACGAAACAAATAATTGTTAATTATTAATTGAGAACGTAAGAGCGAAAGTTTTCGTCCTTTGTTTTTTTGTTGTGTTTTGTAATCAGCAAAAATAATTTATTCGTATATTTGCAAATTAATTTATAAAAAATGAGTATTCGTAAAAAAATATTTTTGGGTTGTACTGTTGTTGCTTTCATCCTGCTTTTGGCAGGTGTTACAATAGTTTTTGAAATGCAGCGAATACGTTCTTCCGTATCGCTTGTCGTGGCTGAAAATGTTAAAAGCATGAATGCGGCGCACGATATGCAACAGTTATTTTACAGGCAAAATATGATTCTGCTTGATTATGCCTCGATAAGGAACGATTCTGTTTTCAACATTCATGTTTCGGGTTACAAAGCGGCATACGCCGAAGCCCGAAACAGCGTTACGATAGAAGGAGAACAGCAGGTTTTGGATTCTCTCAATATTTATTATTCTGAATATTCTGCAATTGCCGAATATATTATAAAGATGGCAAAAACGGACAGAAAAAATTTATATTTGCAATATTGCAACGAATTATATGAAAAATATGATAAAGTATCAACATTTATAGATAAACTGTTTCTGTTGAACGAGAAAGCCGTAAAAAGCAATTCGCTGCTTATGAACGACAATTATTACAGAATGATTATGCCTGCAATTATTGCAATTTTGGCTTGCATTGTTTTGATATTTCTGCTTAATTATTTCATATACATATATTTCATATCGCCAATGGTGAAAATAGTAAAAGGTATAAATGCATTCAACGAAACGCGCGTTCCATATAATACCGCTGTTGATACAAAAGATGAAATTTCGGCGCTTAACAATGAAATAAAACGACTTACTGAACTGACTAAAAAGTACGAGAAAGAAAATTAGAACACAATATCATGAGACCCGGTTTAATTGTACGATATATTAGTTTTGTACTGCTGATAAATGCAGCGTTCATGCTGCTTTCGGCATTAGTTTCGGTATTTGATGGCATAGGTTCTGATTTTTTTCCGTTGTTGCTAAGTTCATTCATAACTTTCACCGTTGGCTGTTTTCCGTTTATTTTCGTTCCTAAAAATCCTCACCTTAACAATAAAGAAATAAACGTTTTTGTGGTACTTGCATGGTTTATGAGCTGTGTTTTCGGAACATTGCCTTATGTGCTTTGGGGCGGAGAATTTAATGTTGCAAATGCATGGTTCGAAAGCGTTTCGGGATTTACAACTACGGGCGCGACAATTTTGACTGATATAGAAAGTCTTCCTCACGGCTTGCTTTTTTGGCGTTCGTCAACACATTACATCGGAGGCATAGGAATTGTTCTGTTTGCCGTACTTGTGCTGCAATCGCAATATACGACTCAAGTGCGACTGACAAATGCCGAAGTTTCATTGCTGGCAAAAGATAATTTTCATTTCAAGGCTCAACAACTGTTGCGAGTGATTGTTTCGGTTTACATTGGCATAACGATAATTTTAACTCTGCTTCTCATGTTATTCGGAATGAGCCTTTTTGATGCAATAAATCATGCACTTTCAACGGTAGCAACCGGCGGATTCAGCACAAAAAACGGCAGCATATCTTCGTTCAACAGCGTTCCTGTCGGAATAATTATAATGATATTCATGATTATTTCGGGAATGCACTTTGGAATTATATATTCAACCATTACAGGACGTACGAAAGCGATGTTTCATTCGCCAATCATACGGTTTTATTTGGCTTCGATGGGAATATGCACAATAATCGTAACAACAAACCTTTTGTTGAACGGCAATTATTCAGATTTTTTTGATGCATTTTATAATTCCGCATTTCAGGTTGTAGCAATAACAAGCACAACAGGATTTGCAACGGCAGACACAACAATCTGGCATCCTGTGGCAATGTGTGTGTTGATATATCTTTCGGCACAATGCGCCTGTGCCGGCTCTACTTCGGGCGGAATAAAAGTTGACAGAATATATATTTTATGGCGTTCAATAGTTGCTCAGTTGAAAATACGTCAGCATCCCAATGCAATAGTGTCGGTGCGTCTGGCAAACAATGTAATTGATTCTGGGCGAGTATCATCCGCAATGACATATATCTCGCTGTATCTGTTTATTGTTTTTGTTGCTACTTTTATATTGTCGATGTTTAATATTGATTTACTTTCGGGATTTACAACATCTCTTGCATTTATGGGAAACGTAGGCCCCGGAATAGGTGAATACGGTTCGTTTGGAAATTATGCCGCATTGCCCGATATTATAAAATTCACATATCCAATATTCATGCTGCTTGGACGTTTGGAAATTTATGCTTTATTTTTGCTGTTTTTACACGATAAACATCGATAAATTAATTTTAAATTTAAAGGTTTAAGATTTAATGATTTACAAATTACAATCACATATATATCATGGAAATAAATTGCATTTACAGGACAGACTGTTTGCTCGGCTTCAAAAACATTGAAGATGAATCGGTGGATTTGATTTTTACCGATCCTCCTTATTATCAAAGTCGTGCGCAGAATATAAAAAACTTAAAAAATCACAAGGACGTTGTTACCGAATTTAAATTTGACGGTTATGCTTCGGAAGAAGAATATTTGCAGTTTATCGAAAATGTTTTGCGCGAATGTTACAGAGTTGCGAAAAACGGAGCAAGCGGTTATCTGTGGTGCGGAGATGATTTTGTTTCGTACATCAATCGAATTACCGAGAAAGTCGGATTTCAGTTTCGCAAGGTTATTCACTGGCACAAGACAAATCCCTTTCCCGCAATTCACACGCGAAAAATGTTTGCAAACAGTATGGAATTACTTGTTCATTTTTCGAAAGGCAGTCCCAAAACGTGGAATCACAAACGGGTAAACGAAATGCACAACTTTATCGAATCGCCCATTTGCATGGGAAAAGAACGTAAAAAACACCAAACGCAAAAACCGCTTAAAGTTTGTATTCCTTTTATCGAGATAAGCAGCAACGAAAACGATTTGATTCTTGATCCGTTTATGGGTTCGGGTACTACTGCCCTTGCAGCGCTTATGACAAACAGAAGTTTCATCGGTTTTGAAATCGACGACAACTATTGTAAAATTATTGACGAAAGACTTAAAGAGTTTTTATTACAGAGTAAAGATTTTCAAGGTAAAGAACCGAAAGTGAAATAAATACGTAAGTCTTTCTTATTTTCAGTGTATTTTTTATTAATTTTGCAAAAATGATTATTAGGAAAAAGTACGTATATGCTTTGTTTATGCTTGTTTTGATGTGTTTATTTTTATTAGCGTTGTATTTTCTATTAGATTTTATTATAGGAATGTCAGAACCAATTATTGATAAAATAGTATTGTGTATCAATTTGTCTCTTGTGGTAACAGCAGCAAGATGGGGAGAAATATCTACCGAATTTGGTAGAGAAAATGACTTGCGATTATTGATTTTTTCATCGATAGTGGTAATTGGATTAACAGATATATTATTTTTTGATAAGATAGCGCCAGTCAAACTAATATTAATGAATATATCTGTTATTATTATCTCTTTTGCTTTATATTGGTATTATAAGCATAAAAAAGACAGAAAATCAGCAAAGACAAAAATAGTGTAAGCAAAATGAGGCTGTCGTTTTGAAAAGCCTCATTTTTCAGGCATAAAATTCAGGTGCAATTTTTTTATGCTCGTCCGTAATCAATGTTTGCACTTTAAGCGTCATATCTTTTATGCTCGTTGATTCTATTTCCTGAACCGAAATCTCGGGAAGGATTTTAATGTGAAATCGATGTTTCATTTTCAATAACATTTCGTTTTTCGGCAAAACGGCAAAAGCGCCATCCAATACTACGGGAAGTATTGGCGTCTTCGTCTGTTTTGCAAGCAAAAATGCACCTTCTTTGAAACGATGAACCTGTCCGTCTTTTGTGCGCGTTCCTTCGGGAAATACGGCTATGCTTGCTCCGTATTTAAGCCATTTTCTACTTTTACTCAACATTTTTTTTGCACTTTCGCTTTTGCCGCGTCTAATCAGAATATCGCCATGAATATAAAGCATTTGTCCAATAATAGGAATTGATAAGGCTTCGCGTTTCGAAATCCATTTGAATACGCACGGAACATAATACATGAACCCAATATCCATAAGCGATTGATGATTTGAAACAATGATATATGTTTTGTTTTTATCGACAAGTTCCTTACCTGTAGATATTATTTTCCAAAAAGGATTGAGGTGAATAAAACATTGATTTGTCCACCATTTCGACAACTTATGTATTATGAAACGGCGTCTGTCGAAAGGATAAAAAACAACAAGTGCAATTGCCGACAAAATCAAAAATAATATTGACAAAACAATAAAACAGATATAAACTATTATGTTGTATATTAATTTCATATAAAAATTAATTTGTATTTATGCGCAAATTTTATTCAGTTATTTATCATCAATATCAAAAAGTAGAAATAATTTCAAAATTCATACAAAATGATATTTTACCATGCAAACAAAGGAAATTCGTTCATCATTTCGTTTACCTGTGTGCGAACGTCTGCTATCGTTTTCCCGTCTTCGGGAGCAGAAAGTACGCGGTCAATAAAGTCAACGATAATCGAAATATGTTCGTCTTTCAATCCTCGTGTTGTGATGGCAGGCGTTCCAATGCGCAGTCCCGATGTTTGAAATGCTGAACGGCTGTCAAATGGAACCATGTTTTTATTAACCGTAATATCTGCCGACACTAAAGCTTTTTCGGCAATTTTACCGCTGAGTTCGGGGAATTTCGTCCGCAAGTCTATAAGCATTGAATGATTATCCGTTCCGCCCGAAATAATATTATATCCTTTGTCAATAAAGGCTTTTGCCATAATGCTTGCATTTTTCTTTACCTGTGTTTGATATATTCTGTATTCGGGCAAAAGGGCTTCGCCAAACGATACGGCTTTTGCAGCAATGACGTGTTCGAGCGGTCCTCCCTGTATTCCCGGAAATACCGCAGAATTTAATAACTGCGACATCATTTTTATTGCGCCTTTGGGTGTTTTCAGTCCCCATGGATTTTCAAAATCTTTTCCCATAAGAATGACTCCTCCACGAGGACCGCGCAAGGTTTTATGCGTTGTAGATGTTACAATATGAGCATATTTCAAAGGATTATCCAATAATTCCGCTGCAATCAATCCTGCCGGGTGCGCCATGTCAATCATCAAAATGGCATTTATTTTATCGGCTATTTCGCGCATTCTTTTATAATTCCATTCGCGCGAATATGCAGATGCGCCGCCAATAATCATTTTGGGTTTATGTTCGATTGCAAGGCGTTCCATCATGTCGTAATCTACACGTCCTGTTTCGGGCGAAACGCCATAAGCCAAAGCGCGATACCATAATCCCGACATGTTGACAGGCGAACCGTGTGAAAGATGTCCGCCGTGCGAAAGGTCTAATCCGAGAAAAGTATCGCCGGGTTTAAGGACTGTCATAAAAACAGCCATATTTGCCTGTGCTCCCGAATGTGGTTGAACGTTAGCATATTCGGCATCAAAGATTTTGCACAGTCGGTCGATGGCAAGTTGTTCGGTCTGGTCAACTATTTCGCAGCCGCCGTAATATCGTGCGCCGGGATAACCTTCGGCATATTTATTTGTAAGCGCCGATCCCATAGCTTCGAGTACCTGCGGACTTACAAAGTTTTCGGAAGCAATAAGTTCTATTCCATGTGTTTGACGCGCTTCTTCTTTTGCAATCAAATCAAAAATCTGTATATCTCTTGTCATTCTTTCTGTTTTTATAATAATATTTCTATTTTTTTCGCAAAGGTAGTTATTTAATTGACAATTGACAGTTGATAATTGAAAATTATTTATTTCTGTTATGTACTAAAAAAATTGACAGGTTAATACTAAATTTATTGTTTTGATTTTTCCATTCATTTCTGATATTTAAAATTTTGTTTAACTTTGCATAAAATTAAATGCTTTTTAAAATAAAAAATCTAAAATATCATGGAACAGAAAAAAAATGAATTAAATATCGAACTCGACGAAAAAGTTGCACAAGGTACGTATTCAAACCTGGCTGTAATTACCCATTCTTCGTCTGAATTTATTCTTGATTTTATTCGCATAATGCCGGGACTGCCAAAGGCTCAAGTTCAAAGCCGCATAATTCTTACTCCCGAACACGCTAAACGTCTGCTGCTTGCCTTGCAGGACAATATCTCAAAATTTGAAACAAAAAATGGACAAATAAAAATCGAACATAACGAACCGCCTGTAATTCCAATGAAATTCAGCGGTGGAAATGTTCAGGCATAAACATAATAATTATAATAAAATGATTAAATCTTACCTTATCGGCTTGTGTTTGATATTGTCGTTATCGCTTAACAATATATCGGCACAAAATTTGAAAATCGTTACAGGATCAGTTGATTCTACGTTCAATGCAAATCATTATTTTAAAGGAATAACAGATAATGATGCAAAAATTTTTGTTGCAGGAAAAGAATTTCCCGTGTACTGGACAGGAGCATTTGCAGCAGAGGCTGAATTAAAAGAAGGAAACAACGAAATAGAAATTATTTCACAACGCGGTTCTCAGCAAACCAAAGAAATCGTCAAAATATTTCGTAAATCACGCGGTATCGTTACTGCTACCGAAGGTTTTGCAATAGAAAATATCGAAATATTTCCCTCGCAAGATATGATTGTTACAACCGACGATGTTATAAAAATCAAGGTGAAAGCAACTCCCAATTGTGTTTTAACCTGGCTCGGCAACATAAAATTGCACGAATTGCCTGTTTCTGAAACTAACGGAATAGCAGGAATTTACCAATCGTCATATATTGTCAAGGATAACGATAAAAACTTCAAAAAACCAATATACGTCAAAATCAGCAATGGTAAAAAATCAATAAAAAAAGAAATAAAAACCAAAATTAACTTTATTGATAAAAATACCGAAGCGATAATGTTGCGTACAAAAGGAGCGCTTCCTTATCTCAATTACGGTTTGGGAACAGACAGGCTCGGCGGTTCGAAAATAAGTCATGTTGTTGAAGGAATTATATTACAAGCCGTAGGAAAAGTTGGAAACTTGTATAAAGTGCAATTGAGCAAAAATTATCAGGCATGGATTCCCGAAGATTGTGTTGATATTGTAAGTTCGGGAATGTTCAAGCCGCAGTCGCTTGTCGGTTCGTGGAGCGCTCGCGGCACAGACAACAATGATGTTTTAAGCATTTCGCTCAACGATAAACTTCCGTTCAGGGCATTTCACGAAATAAATCCATCGAGAATAATTATAGATATTTTCGGCGCAACAACAAATACAGCGTGGATTACACAATATCCCGAAACGCTGAAACAAATAAAGAATCTTACTTACGAACAAATCGAAGACGATATACTGCGAGTCGTTATTGAACTTTCATACAATCATTGGGGACATAAAACAGAATATCGCGGCAATAATTTAGTGATAAGCGTTAAACATCAGCCAAAGTTAGATATCAACAGTTTGCATATTGCTATCGATGCAGGACACGGCGGTTCGAACATTGGAGCGCGAGGCACAACAGGTTCTATTGAAAAAGAGATAACTCTCAAATTTGCAAAAATATTACAGGCAAAACTTGAAGAAAAAGGAATAAAAGTGAGCATTACACGTAATGACGACGTAGATGTAAGCATGTCGGAACGTATTTTGTTATTGCGTAAAGTAAATCCCGACCTGCTTGTTTCAATTCATTGCAATGCAGGAGGATCTCCATTTACAGGAAAGGGAACAAGTACATATTATCGCCATACAGGTTTCCGTCCTTTATCTACGGCTATTTTGAAACGTTTGCTCGAACTGGATGTGAACAATTTCGGCAATGTTGGCAGTTTCAATTTTGCGCTCAGCAGTCCAACCGAATATCCAAATGTATTGGTAGAAACGTTATTCATAAGCTCTCCCGAAGATGAAGCAAAACTTCTTGATGACGATTTCAAAAACAAGATGGTTGATAAAATAATTGCAGGAATACAGGATTTTCTCGATGAGCAAAAACAGAATTAAAAACATTGATTTATAAAATTTAACTATATTTACCGAAAATTTCACAACATAATAAAACTTAAATTGCTGAAAATAACCACTTGACAAGAATATACAAAGATTATAAACTCTAAATTTTACAAAATATGGCAAATAAAAAATTTATAACTTGTGATGGAAATTATGCAGCGGCTCATGTTGCTTATATGTTTAGTGAAGTAGCGGCTATTTATCCTATAACGCCATCTTCGCCGATGGCTGAATATATTGATGAATGGGCGGCATTCGGACGAAAAAACATTTTTAACGAAACGGTTAAAGTTGTAGAAATGCAATCGGAAGGCGGAGCTGCCGGCGCAGTTCATGGTTCGTTGCAGGCAGGCGCACTTACAACAACTTATACCGCATCTCAAGGACTTTTGCTGATGATACCGAATATGTATAAAATTGCAGGAGAATTGCTTCCCGGAGTTTTTCATGTTTCGGCGCGTTCGTTGGCAGCACAGGCATTGTCGATTTTCGGCGATCATTCGGATGTAATGAGCGCACGTCAAACAGGTTTTGCAATATTGGCAACATCATCGGTGCAGGAAATTATGGATTTGGCGCCTGTTGCTCATTTAGCGGCAATAAAAGGACGAATACCTTTTATCCATTTCTTCGATGGTTTTCGTACTTCACATGAAATTCAAAAAGTTGAGGCTGCCGATCAGGACAATCTTATAAACTTGATTGAATGGAACGAATTGGCAGAATTTCGTAAACGGGCAATGAATCCCGAACATCCGGTAACGCGCGGTACGGCTCAAAATCCTGATATATATTTCCAAACCCGCGAAGCACAAAACAAATTCTACGATGCAATTCCAGATATTGTTGCCGAATACATGAACGAAATCAGTAAACTGACAGGACGAAAATATGCGCCTTTCACATATTACGGAGCGCCCGATGCTACTGATATTATCATCGCAATGGGATC
Organism: Prevotellaceae bacterium; assembly: GCA_031269545.1. Classification (GTDB taxonomy): domain Bacteria; phylum Bacteroidota; class Bacteroidia; order Bacteroidales; family UBA932; genus JAIRKV01. Next base: position 4,288 of record JAISYZ010000246.1, on the reverse strand, counting down.
GATTACCGAAGTTGCAAAAACAGTTGTTGACAAACTCAACAAAGACGGAGGAAAAACAGGCGTGGTTACCGTTCATTTGTATCGTCCGTTTTCGGTAAAATATTTAAACGAAATTATTCCCGAAACAGTAAAACGCATTTGCGTACTCGACCGTACCAAGGAACACGGAGCAAACGGCGACCCGCTATATTTGGATGTTGTAGAAGCATTTTCGAATCATAATGATATTACGATTAATAAAAAACCTTTGATTATCGGCGGACGTTACGGATTATCGTCAAAAGATACAACTCCGGCACATATTCTCGCTGTATTTAACAACCTGAACGATGAAAAACCGAAAAATCAGTTTACGATAGGAATAAATGATGATGTTACAAATCGTTCGCTTCCGTTATTACCCGACATTGTTGTGCTTCCCGAAGGAACATTCGAAGCCAAATTCTACGGACTTGGAGCAGACGGAACTGTCGGTGCAAACAAAAATTCAATCAAAATAATAGGCGACAATACAGAAAAATACAGTCAGGCTTATTTTGACTACGACAGCAAAAAATCAGGCGGATATACATGTTCGCACTTACGTTTCGGCGATGAACCCATTCAAGCGCCATATCTGGTAAACACACCCGATTTTGTTGCGGTTCACGTCTCTTCTTATCTCAAAAAATATAATTGTCTGAAAGGATTAAAACGCGGAGGAACATTCCTGTATAACTCGCCATGGTCGGTAGAAGAAACAAAGAACAATTTGCCCGACAACGTAAAAAAATATCTGGCTGTAAACGATATTCAAATGTATGTAATAAATGCTACGGATATTGCACAAAAAATAGGGCTGGGAAACAGAACAAATACAATTTTACAATCGGCGTTTTTCAAAATATCTCAGGTAATTTCTTACGATTTGGCTGTCAAACAAATGAAAAAAGCCATAGAAAAATCGTACGGACGAAAAGGCGAAAACATTGTAAACATGAATTATTCGGCAGTTGACGAAGGCGGAAATGTTACAAAAATAGATATTCCTTCCGAATGGGCTAATATTGAAATAACAGCACAAGACGATGAAAGCAACATTCCCGACTTCATTAAAAATATAGTAGAACCTGTAAACGCGCAAAAAGGAAACGATCTTCCTGTGAGTGCATTTTTGGGCTACGAAGACGGAACATTCCCAGCAGGAACGACAGCCTACGAAAAACGCGGAATAGCAGTAACTGTTCCAAGATGGCAAGCCGAAAACTGTATTCAGTGTAATCAGTGTTCATACGTTTGTCCTCATGCAGCAATCCGTCCTGTAGTAATGACTGACGAAGAACTGAAAAATGCTCCGAAATCGATGAATACGCTCGAAATGAAAGTGCCAAAAGAAATGGCAGGCATGCACTTTCGTATTCAGGTTTCTGTTTTAGACTGTACAGGTTGCGGTAATTGCGCCAATGTTTGTCCTTCAAAGACAAAAGCCTTATATATGGAAGCAATCGAAACTCAAATGGAAGAAATACCTAATTGGGAATATTCGCAACATAAGGTTACATATAAAGACGATTTGATAGATAAAACATCAAACGTAAAAAACAGTCAGTTTGCACAGCCTTTATTTGAATTTTCAGGAGCATGCGCAGGTTGCGGCGAAACGCCATATATAAAAGCAATAACGCAACTTTTTGGAGAACAAATGTTTATTGCAAATGCCACAGGATGTTCGTCAATTTACGGAGGTTCGGCTCCATCTACTCCATATTGCAAAAATTATCGTTCGGGATTTGGTCCCGCATGGGCAAATTCACTGTTTGAAGACAACGCCGAATATGGACTCGGAATGGCAATAGCAACACGACAAATGCGCGACCGTATTCAACGAATAATGGAAGAAGCCATTGCGAGCAATAAACTTCCCGATAATATTAAGAAATTATTTGAAAATTGGATTGAAAACAAGAATGATACCAAAAAATCAAGTGAACTTGCCAACGTGCTTACTCCCATTCTCAAAGAATATGCAGCAGCAAATCCGAACTGTTTGACTGGTCAACAACTTGCAGAACTTACACACTATCTTGCCAAAAAATCACAGTGGATATTCGGCGGAGACGGCTGGGCTTACGATATTGGTTTCGGAGGATTGGATCATGTACTTGCATCGGGCGAAAATGTTAATGTTTTAGTTCTCGATACCGAAGTTTATTCAAATACAGGAGGACAATCGTCAAAAGCGACACCTACGGGAGCGGTTGCCAAATTTGCAACATCAGGAAAGAAAATACGCAAAAAAGATTTGGGAATGATTGCAAAATCATACGGTTACGTTTATGTAGCGCAAGTTGCCATGGGCGCAAATCAATCTCAATATCTCAAAGCAATAAAAGAAGCGGAAGCGTTCAACGGACCTTCGATTGTAATATGTTATGCACCTTGCATCAGTCATGGAATAAAGTCAGGAATGTCGAATACGCAACTCGAAGAAAAACGCGCCGTAGAATGTGGATACTGGCATTTGTGGCGATATAATCCCGACTTGGAAACCGCAGGACAAAATGGCTTTGTACTCGACAGCCGTGAACCCGACTGGAGCAAATTTCAGGATTTTATCAAAGGCGAAATACGTTACAGTTCGCTGTTTAATTCATTCCCGCAAGAAGCCGCTGAACTGTTCGATATAACACAGCAAAATGCCTTGTGGAGATACAACCAATATAAACGGCTGGCTGCAGAAAATAACGGATAATTATGAATAACAATAATTTTAAAATTTTATATATATGAAGAATTTAATAACAAAAATCAGTTTGCTTGGACTAATGTTCATATTCGTATTTGCATGTGGAGTTTCGGGCAAAGGAGAAAAGTACAAATTTGAGTTTAACTTCGAAAAAGGATCGACTTTTAAACAAAAAACTTTGACTGAAAGCAAGTCCTCGCAAGAATTAATGGGGCAAAAGATGGAAAGCACAATTGCCATGACAGCAGACATGTCATTTGATGTAAAAGATTTTGAAAATAACCTTTACAAGGTTGACATGAAATATGATGCGGTAAAAATGGATATGCTGATAGCAGGAATGTCGTTGTCGTTCGATTCAAACACCACAGAAGACAAAGCATACGGACAAAACATGAGTCCGATATTCAAAGCAATGGTTAACATTCCTTTTGAAGTCGAGATGAATAAAAAAGGCAAAGTGTTTTCGGTAACAGGTTTCGAAAACATAACCGCGGCAATGTTGGATGCCATGAGCGAACTTGATGAAAATACGACAAACCAAATGCTGCAACAGATTGGAAATTCGTATTCCGAAGAATCCATAAAATCGACACTGGAACAAAGTTTTGCATATTTTCCCGAAAACGAAGTAGCCGCAGGCGACACTTGGAAAAAAGACATGGATATTAACATAATGAATACAACTATAAATGTTACAATGAACATAACATTAGAAAAAGTTGTTGATAATATTGCAAGTCTGAAAGCAGAAGGAACAATTAAAACAGTCAAGGATATTATTCAAGATCTGAATGGTATCGAAGCCAAAACATCGCTTTCGGGCAACCAAACTATAAATCTGCAAATTGACTTGAAAACATGTTGGATTGTAAGTGGTGAAATACGGCAATCGCTTGTCGGCGAAACCAACGCAATGGGAATGAAAATTCCTATAACTACTGTAAATACAACGACAATAAAAGGAGAACAGTAAAACGCAGACTGTAACAGATAACGAGCCTTAACATGGCAAAAGCAAAAGGGCAGATATGCTGCAAAGTGAAATATAAACAGTATAAAAGCATAGAAGACAGCATGATAAATGGATATTTTTTTATTTTTGATTTGAGGTAAAGACTATATGGTCAATCCTTAAAAAGTAAAATTTTAAAACACACAAATTAATAAGCAGACATTTCAAACCTAACAGGTTTCGGAAACCTGTTAGGTTTTAGCATGTTGGCTGTACCGTCAGGGACAGCCAACATTTTCAAATCGGTCGAACAAAACATTTATCTCTGCAAAATTACTTTTAAAGGAGCGACTAATTATTTGTTTATAAGTATATTAATGCCAGTATGTCTATTGCAATTTACAGGTCTCGTTTTTTCTACTATCATTTTCAATCTTTTTCTGGATTGCTTTCGTTTGCAACGATGCAAAAAACAAAGTGCGAAAAATCGGTTAAGTCTTTTTTTGAGGTGCTATGAAAAATATCCGGCAGTTCGGTAGAGGAAAAAATCTTTGTTGTTCGTTCCGTAGTTGGCGGAGTAGAAACGTTGCATTTTTCCGTTGAGCCTC
>JAISYZ010000244.1 GCA_031269545.1 Prevotellaceae bacterium | reverse complement strand
CCCCAGATTACTTCGTAGTTACGGTTCGAAAAGAACGGCGGGTCGAGATAAATCAAATCCACCGTTTCGCTCTCTATTTTTTTCAGGACTTCAAGATTGTCGCCCAATATCAGTTTATTTATCATATTTAATGAAAATTTTATGGGTGCAAAAGTAATAAAATCAATTTATAATTAATCATTATTTTTTATTTACAGTGTCAATATACTGAATTAACAACAACTTGATTGTAAGTGTTTTACAATATCGGTTTTGATAACTTACATTTTATAATTTTTTGATTATAAGTATTATATACTATTTTAACACGTTGCTGCTGATACTTAAAGTTTCATTGCTTGACTTATTATTTTTTTGTTACTTTTACAACCTCAAAAAAATAAAATATTGGACAAAACGCTCTTAAAACACATAGAATTAAAAGGCGTGCGGGTACATAATCTCAAAAATATTGATGTTAAAATTCCGCACGAAAAACTGATTGTCATAACGGGCTTGTCGGGTTCCGGCAAATCTACTTTGGCATTTGATACTATTTTTGCCGAAGGGCAACGACGATATGTTGAAAGTTTATCATCGTATGCACGGCAATTTCTCGGCAGAATGAACAAACCGGATGTTGATATTATTTCGGGAATACCTCCTGCTATTGCAATCGAACAAAAGGTGAATACGCGCAACCCGCGTTCTACTGTGGGAACATCTACCGAAATTTACGACTATCTCAAATTGCTTTATGCTCGAATCGGACGAACATTTTCGCCAATATCGGGATGCGAAGTAAAATCGCACAGCGTAAGCGATGTCGTGAATTATATTCTTGATTTTCCATCGCAAACGCCACTGCTTATTCTTGCGCCTTTTGTGAGCAGTAAGTACAGCGGTTTGGCAGAATGGCTCACAAATCTTGTTGAACACGGATTTTCGCGAATAACCGTTGATGGCGAAATGATGCAAATAAATAAAGTTTTGCCCGAAATTGACAATTTAAAAACGAAAACATTTTGCCTTTTGGTTGACCGAATTACAGTTGCCGACGATGCCGAATCTGTTGCGCGTTTTGGCGATTCGATACAGACCGCTTTTCACGAAGGCAATGGCGAATGTATTGTTTTGACATATTCGAATGATAAAAACGAACAAAAATCACAACTGTTTTCATTGCGTTTCGAAGCAGATGGAATGACTTTTGAACATCCTAACGAATATCTTTTCAGTTTTAATAATCCTTATGGCGCCTGTCGGCGTTGCGATGGTTACGGAAAAACAATAGGAATTGATGAAAATCTGGTTATTCCCAACAAAACTCTTTCTGTTTTCGAAAATGCTGTTGCATGCTGGAATGGCGAGTTTTTTAAAAAATATTGTGAAGATTTTATTTGGGCAGCACCAAAATTTGATTTTCCGATACATCGTCCTTATTGCAATTTGACAAATGAAGAACGCGATTTATTATGGAACGGAAACAAATCTTTGTGCGGAATAAATGAATTTTTCAAACAACTTGAACAACAAAAATATAAGATTCAAAATCGTGTCATAATTGCGCGATATACAGGTAAAACCGATTGCCCCGATTGCAGAGGTTCGCGTTTGAGGAAAGAAGCCGATTATGTAAAAGTCGATGGAAAAACTGTTTCGGAACTTGCAAAATTATCTGTCGAAAAATTGAAAGTTTTTTTTGACAATATCGAATTGTCCGATTATGAAATAAAAATTGCATCGCGTGCGCTTGTCGAAATAAAAAATCGCCTGCAATACATGCTCGACGTGGGATTAGGTTATCTTACGCTCAATCGTTTGTCAAATTCGCTTTCGGGCGGCGAAAGTCAACGAATAAATTTGGCTACATCGCTCGGCAGCAATCTTACAGGTTCGCTTTATATTTTAGACGAACCAAGCATAGGTTTACATTCGCGCGACACCATGCGACTGATAAAGGTTTTGAAACAACTGCGCGATTTGGGAAACACCGTTATTGTTGTCGAACACGAGGAAGAAATTATCAAAGCTGCCGATGTGATTATCGATGTTGGACCGCGTGCAGGACGATTTGGAGGTGAAATTATATTTCAGGGAAAACCCGAAAATGCAAATACCGAACAAAAGGAAAAATCGCTTACGCTGTCATATCTTTTTGGAAATAAAAAAATAGAAGCTCCGAAAACTCGTCGGCGATTGAATAATTACATAAAATTATTGGGAGTTGCCGAAAATAATCTTAAAAACATAGATGTACGTTTTCCGCTTGGTGGAATTGTTGCTGTTACAGGAGTCAGCGGTTCGGGAAAATCGTCGCTTGTGAAGAATGTTTTGTTTCCGGCATTGTTCCGAAGATTAAATTTAAGCGGAGATACGCCCGGCATTTTTCGCGGCATTGAAGGCGACTTAAAACTGATAAAAAGCGTTGAGATGATTGACCAGAATCCCATAGGAAAATCATCGCGTTCTAATCCTGTAACATACGTCAAAGTTTATGACGAAATCAGAAAATTATATACCGAATTGCCCTTGTCGAAAATTAACGGATATAGACCGGCGCATTTTTCATTTAATATTGACGGCGGACGTTGCGAAGAATGTAACGGAGACGGATTTATAAGAGTTGAGATGCAATTCATGTCCGACATAATTCTCGAATGTGAAAGCTGTGGAGGGAAACGTTTTAAACCTGAAATTCTTGAAGTCAAATATAAAGATTTAAGTATTGCCGATTTGCTTGAATACACTGTCGATCAAGCCATAGAATTTTTCGGACAGCAAAAAGAACCAACTGCAAAACGAATATGCGAAAAATTAAAACCTTTGCAGGATGTAGGTTTGGGATATATAAAACTCGGACAGCCATCGAACACACTGTCGGGAGGCGAAAGTCAACGCGTGAAACTTGCATATTTTTTGTCGAAAGAAGCAGGAGCGGAGTCTGCGCTTTTTATTCTTGACGAACCTACGACAGGTTTGCACTTTCACGATATAAACAAATTGCTGTCGGCGCTTAATGCTCTTGTCGAGAAAGGACATTCGATAATAATCGTCGAGCATAATATGGATGTTATAAAATCGGCAGACTGGATAATAGAACTTGGACTGGAAGGAGGCGAGCAGGGCGGCAATCTGTGTTTTGAAGGAAGACCCGAAGAACTTGTAAAACGCAACGATTTATACACGGCGAAATATCTGAAAGCAAAAATGTGAAAATGAAGTACGAAAGAACCATTAAAAGGTTAAATCTTTTTTTGAGGTGCTATGAAAAAAGTTTTACCTTTGTTGCGAATATAAAACAGTAACTAATGGGACGCAAAAAGAAAGAACGCCCTGCGCTTGAAGGATTGTTTTCAAC
>JAISYZ010000212.1 GCA_031269545.1 Prevotellaceae bacterium | reverse complement strand
CCTGTCTGTCCCGATATTCCTTCCATTTGGCTTTACAACTCGCCTCATCGGGATACATCTCTGTGAAATTCAATAAATTCATATCTTCTTCTTATTTTTTATTTGCAAAGATAATAATTTCAGGTGAAATATTGAGTATGCATTATAGGAAATTATTCTTACAGTGGTGTTAATAAGATAGATATTCAATTAAAAATAGATGATGAATTAATGCTAAATGATAGCCTATCCAATAATCCTTTTAATTATAAGCATATTAAAAGAAAATTAAAATATGGAATTCATAAAATTAACATATCATCTAAAATAGCGAGAATAAGTACGGAAAAGAATATTTTTCTTTTCCCTAATCAACATATTTCTATTGAATTTTTTCCTGCAGACACTTTGCTAATTCAACCAACGGATACTTTGTTTTTTGAAGATGGTTCGTTCGAAATTTTTTCGATAGATTCTTCATTTAATTACATGTATGATATACAAAACAATGAAGTATCAGTTTTTCAAGTAGAAAGTTCATTTAATCCTTTCTACTTAGAATGACAATAGTTTTATATATATCATTTAGGTGTTGTAATTTATTGTATTTTAGATAAAAACAAAAATAAGTTTGAAAATGAAAAACACGAAAATGAAATGAATAAATCAATAAAAGAACAGAAAGATTTTTACCCATTTGGCAAAGAACACGAAACCCCGAATTTGATAAGTTCTACAAACCGCTGGGGTTTCAGCGGCAAAGAGAAACAATCAATAAACGAGGTTACAACAAATTTTTGGAAATCAGCGACGACATACAAGTCAACATTAATCAAGCGAAAATCAAAGAATACGAGCGTTGGGACGGTTTGAATGGCTATCTCACAAACATCGAACTTCTTGAAAAACAAGTTTATGAGGAATATAGCGGTTTGTGGCAGGTCGAGAGAGCATTCCGCGTAACAAAAGGCAATTTGGAATTGCGACCAATGTTTCATTTTATACAAAGACGTATTGAAGCGCACATTTGCATTTGTTTTCTGGCGTACAAGGTCTATAAAAAACTCGAAAGAATCCTGAAAATTGCCGAAATCGGGTTGAGTGTAGATAAAGTTCTCGACATAGCCAGGACAATTACCACAATCCGAGTGAAATGGACACAAGCCCACAGAACTATCTCACGGACGATGCTACTCACAGAGCGTCAAAAGTTGATTGTATGCTGTTTGACGAGAATTTTTGGAAAAATAATCGCCTGAGAACTGAATGAAATAGAAAAATCACAAAAAATCAAAATCGTTTTCAAATACATTATTCTCACGCAGTTAAATTTGCACAGAGTGGCGCATTGACGAAGTCAGGTGTTTATTAATTTTGTTGTCTGCAAATCTTACTCTTTAAAGACTGACTAATTCCATCCTCCGAACATCAAATTCCTCAATAAAAAATGACTTACGACTAATGACTTATTTCCCAAGCAGTCGGAACATGTTTTTTTTGTATGCTTCGACTCCGGGCTGGTCAAACGGATTTACTCCAAGCATATAACCGCTTATGCCGCATGCTTTTTCGAAGAAATAAATCAAACTGCCGATATTATATTCGTCGATTTGTGGTATTGATATGTGAATGTTAGGCACGCCGCCATCGATATGAGCAAGTATCGTTCCCTGTTCGGCGCATTTGTTTATTTGATCTATGCGCTTATCGGCAATAAAATTCAAACCATCAATATTTTCTTCGTCGGCAGGTGCTGTAAATTTGTGTTTTGGATTTTCTACACTCAAAACAGTTTCGAACAAGATGCGTTTTCCATCCTGAATGTATTGTCCGAGCGAATGTAAATCGGTTGTAAAATCGACACTTGCAGGGAATATGCCCTTACCGTTTTTGCCTTCGCTTTCGCCGTAAAGTTGTTTCCACCATTCGGCAAACGAATGAAGTTTGGGATTGAAATTGGCTAATATTTCAACATGTTTTCCTTTTCTGTACAAAGCGTTTCGCGCGGCAGCGTAAATACATGCCTGATTTTGCTCAAAGCCAATGGCGACATCTGTTGTTTTTTCCATATCGGCAGCGCCTTCTACAAGTTTTTTAATGTCGAAACCTGCAATGGCGACAGGCAAAAGCCCGACAGGCGTGAGTACAGAAAAACGTCCTCCTACATCGTCGGGGATTACAAACATTTTATAACCGTTTTTTTTGGCTATCGTATTCATTGCCCCGCGCTCCTTGTCGGTAACGGCAACAATGCGTTCACGCGCAGCCTCGACGCCGTAAGCGTTTTCCATGTATTTTTTAATCAGACGGAATGTGATTGCAGGTTCGATGGTTGTTCCCGATTTTGAAATAACAACAGCGGCAATGCTGCGTCCTTCGAGAGTTTCAAACAGTTCGCAGGCATAATCTTCGCTAATGTTTTGTCCTGCGAAAATCACAACGGGACGTTGCCGTTCCGTATGAAAATTAGCAAAACTGTGCGACAAAGCTTCGATTACAGATTTTGCGCCGAGATACGAACCTCCTATTCCTATTACAACGACAAAATCGGCTAATGTTGATAATTTATCGGCTGTGGCTTGAATATCGTCAATCTCGCTTTGGCTGATTTGTGTTGGAAGATTTACCCAGCCGAGGAAATCGTTGCCTGCGCCTGTTTTATCGTGTAATATTTTAAGACTTTTTTCGGCATCGGTTTTTAATGCCGAAATTTCGGCATTGCTTACAAATTTGTAAATATTTTCTATTGACAGTTTCATATTTTTAATATTTTATGTGTGAATTTATTTAGATACATATATTTTATGGAAAGGATCGTAGAATAATATATAAATGACAGCATAATTACCAATTGCACAAAAAATACGAGGTGCTTTATCATCATTTTGATTTGTATATAAGGAAAATTGCATAAAGGGAGGCAAATCTTCATCCTTTAACAACTTGTTGCAAAAGATTTGTGTAAAAATCTTTTTTAATTTATTGTTTGGCTTAATCGTATGTATGTGTTCTTTATGATTTGAATTATGCAGGCTTTCATTTAAAGTTCTGCAACAAAATGATTTTATTTTCTCAAAATATATTGCATAATCAGACTTGTTCGGATATTCTTCGCTGCTTTTTTTATTTAGTTCTTCATTGTGAAAAGAGTATTCACTGTTATCGGCAATAAATAAATAGTCGTAAGATATTGTAGGAGTTGCATCAAAATCAATTTGAATATTCTTATCGCCAAATCTGTATTTCAATGTAGAGCCTTCTTTGGCAACAAAATCTTCGAGGCTGTCTAAAAGTGTCATGTTTACTTTTGTGAATAATAGTTATACATGTCATTTACAGATATTTTTTCATTGCAACGTTCAAAAGGTTTATAACCTTTTCGCGCATTGTTCCACGGTTCGGCATTATGTGTAGCAAATACCAGTTTTTCGTCCGACATTGCTCCATATACTTTTAGCACGGAAAACAATAATTCCTGCTGTTTGTCGGATAAATCGGATGCAGAAATAAGTTTGTCTAATTTTTCATGTAATTTTTCTTCAGTATTACATTCTGTATCAATAAAATTATCGTTTCTATAAAATTTGGTTTTATAAATGTCGTAAATACTTCGATAAACAGGACCATTTACCCATGCTTCGGGCAATTCCTGAAACAGAGTATTTTTATCAAACGTTACAATATGCCAAGCCTGTACAAAGTATAACAATTTCTGTAATTTTAACGGATTGATTGTATATCCTTGACTTTGACAATATAATATGACAATTTGCATTATATTTTTAATATCAACCATACTGTTTATATGTTTTTACTTTGCAAAGATAATGATTTTCAGTTTACAGTGTATATAATTACCTGAAATTTACATTAACTCTTCCGAAACAAGTTCCATTTGTTTTTCGGCAGATGCTCGTGTATATAAAATCCTGTAAACAGCCTTTGCAATCGGCATGCTTATATTCAGTCGCCTGTTTACTTCATAAATTCCGCGTGCGGCATAATATCCTTCGGCAATCATTTTCATTTCGGCAATTGCTTCTTCGGGCGAATATCCTTTGCCTATAAGTGTTCCGAATGTGCGGTTACGGCTGAATTTAGAATAACACGTTACAAGTAAATCGCCAAGATACGACGAGCGGCTTGTATTTCGTTTCGATGGATACGATTCGTTGAGAAAACGTTTCATTTCGCGGTGCGCATTTGCCGTAAAAACAGAAATGAAATTGTCGCCATATCCCAATCCCAAACAAATGCCAACTCCAACGGCATAAATATTTTTGAGTATTGCTCCGTATTCAGTTCCGTAAACATCTGAACTTATCACGGCTCTGACGTAAGATGTTTTGTAAAGTTTCGCAATGGCTTCGGCGGCTTCGGTTTTTTTGCTTGCAAATGTAAGATACGACAAACGTTGCAATGCAATTTCTTCTGCATGACACGGACCAGAAATTATACATATATTGGCAAAGGGAACGTTAAACTGTTCGTTCATATATTCCGACAATGTAAGATGCTCGTCGGGAATAATGCCTTTGGTTGTCGAAACGATGAATTTTTTACTTATGTCGCATGTAATTTCGCCAAGAATCGTTTTGCAAAATGCCGATGGTACGGCTATAATTATAATATCGGCATTGCATACAAGCGAATTTATGTTTGACGACATTTTTATTTTGTCGGTGTCTAATTTTGCTGAGCGCAAGTATCGCGGATTTCGTTTATATCGACGGATATAGTCTATCATTTCCTCATCTCTGATAAACCAGCCTGCGGTTTCAAGATTTTGCGTAAGCAGTAGCATTTGAGCCGTAGCCCAGCTCCCATTACCGATAACAACAATATTATTCGCGTTTTTTTTTGATGTTGTCAAATTCATCATAACAGATTTTGCTCGATTGAATAAAAAACATTTAAGTTTTTTTGCCTTATATTGTGACTGTATGCAGGACAGTTGCAGTTTTTGTTTTTTCGCGGACGATAACGTCCATTACTGCTGTAACGACTTGCGCAGGCATCAAAAATCAGGCAAACAAGCAGTGCCGCCAACAATATTTTTACCGATTTGTAAAGAGTTTTCATTATTATTATGTAATTTTATTTCAACAAAAATAGTGATTTATTTCTTGTAATGAAAAATATTTATCTAAAAATGTGTTTATATTCAAAAATAAAAACTAAATTTATCCGGTATGCCCTCTTTAAGCAGAAAAATGTATTGTCTGCTTAAAGAGGGCATTGATGAAATAGCGAGATGAATTATTAATTAAATTAAACGATAATTAGTCGCTCCTTAAAAAGAATCTATCTGATAATAATATTGAAAAAATCACTAACTTTGCAATTGGGACTATTGAATTTTTACAAAAATAACAATTATGAAACATTTTATAAAACCTGATTTATTCACAATAATAATAAGTGTATTTTGTATTGTGTTGTTAGTATATTTAGTTTTTAAAACTATACACTATCCTTATTGGTCCATATTTTCTATAACACTTGTTGTTTTTCTTGCTTTTGCATATTTTGCAACAAAAATGCCTATATATACTTATGCGGATAAAAATAAAATAATGGTAAAACAATTGATAGGAAGGAAAGTATTCAATCGTGATACTGTTTATACGCAAAAAATTTCAAATGTCGATATGAAAGGAACTTTCAGATTATTCGGTTCCGGAGGTTTTTTAGGATATATAGGATGGTTCAGTAATCCTGCATTAGGAAAATTTTATATGATTGCAGGTAACAAAAAAGATCTATTGCTTATAACAACAGCGACAGGCAGAAAATATGTAATAAATTGTCCCTTAAATTGATATATTTTCAAGGTATAAAAAGCAGAAAGCGAAGTCAAAAAAACTTCGCTTTTGTTTTGATTGTATTGCATTTCCGCTTTTTAACGAATATTTGATGAATCAAATATTTTGCGAACAGTCAATTCATCCTGTTTTAACTGATCTTTCAACAGTTCGAGCGAAGCAAAAAAACGTTCGTCTCTTATTCGTTTCAATATTTTTACGCTTATCGTAATGTCGTAAATATCTTCGTCGAAGTCGAAAATATTAACTTCGATAACCGATTTTTCGGTGTTGTTCAAGGTCGGTCGCAAGCCTATGTTCAACATTCCTTTGTATTCGAGGTTTTTTATTTTCACCGTTACGGCATAAACTCCGTTTCGAGGAATCATTTTATATGCGTTAGGTTGAATGTTTGCCGTAGGAAAACCAAGCGTTCGTCCTATTTGATTGCCGCGCACGACAATTCCCCGAATACAATAATCGTAGCCAAGCATGGCGTTTGCGTTTTCAATGTCGCCTGTTTCAAGTAAATGGCGTATGCTTGTAGAACTTATTTTTTGATTTTCGCAACTTATTGCTTCTGTCTTAAAAACATCAACATTAAATCTTTTGCCAATCTTTTTTATCTCGTCAAAACCTGCGCGGGCATTATGTCCGAAGTGATGATTATATCCTATGTAAAGTTGAGATATGTCAACTTTGTTTATCAAAATATTTTGAAAAAACTGTTTCGGCGACAGTTGCGAAAATTTTTGAGTAAACGGGATAAGATAGAAATAATTTATTCCAAGTTTTGATATGATTTCTGTTTTCTCGTCTATTGTTGTAAGCAATCGCAAAGTTTCCGCATCTTTGCCCAATACTACGCGCGGATGAGGCCAGAAAGTTACGACACACGATTTTTTATTTTGCTTTTTTGCCTCGACGGCTACATTGCGCAAAACAGTTTGGTGTCCTGTATGAACGCCATCGAAGAAACCTGTTGCTGCAACAAGTTGTTTTTCTGCCGGTATCTCTGGATAATTTAATGTTATCATGCTGCAAAATTAATGCAAATTTTGAAAATGAAATCAATATGAGGATTTATAATGTTTTCAGAATGGCGAATAATGAAAATCTATTGTTAATAACACTGCAATTATTCTCTACATTTTTTTTACCTTTGCGTAAATATGAAAAAGATATAAAATATGACTAATGAAATCTGAACTTGTTGTTTATAAAGCATCCGCCGGTTCGGGAAAAACGTTTCGCTTATCTGTCGAATACATAAAATTGTTGATGGAAAATCCGAAATCGTACAGAAATATTCTGGCTGTAACATTCACAAACAAAGCAACTGCCGAGATGAAAAACAGAATTATCAGCGAACTTTACGGATTATCGAAAAATCTTGCTGAATCGCAACGTTATTTGCAAACTGTTTGCGATGAAACGAAAAAATCGAAAGATGAAATTTGCAGTCGAGCAGCGTTGGCTTTAACTTTGATATTACACGATTACAGCAAGTTCAGAGTGGAAACAATCGACAGTTTTTTTCAGACAATTTTGCGAAATATGGCAAAAGAACTTGGCATTGGTACAAACTTCAATATCAGCCTGAACAATAATGATGTATTGCGACATGCTATCGCTTTAATGATTGAAAATGCAAACGAAAACAGCGATTTGCTTCGATGGTTGAGAGAATATATCATTCAAAAAATCGAAGAAAATAAAAATTGGAAAATCGCCGATGAAATAGAAACTTTCTATGCAAATATTATTTCCGAAAAATTCAAATCGCATCAAGATGAAGTATATAAACGCTTTGAAGAAAAAGATTTTTTACGTTTATATAAAACAAAACTGAAAAAAATAAAAGATGGCGAAGTCGAAAAAATGAAAAATTTTGCAAAAGGCTTTTTTGAAATCATACAAAAAAACAATCTCGCTGTTGATGATTTTTACCACACAAAACAGGGCGTTTATGGATATTTTACAAAACTTGATAACGGACAGTTTATAGAAGAAAACTGTTTTAATACTTATGTTAAACATTGTGCCGAAGATGCCGACAAATGGTGCAGAAACAAAGCAAAAATATCGCAAATCACCGCACTTGCCGAAAATACTTTGATTCCGTTATTGCTCGAAGCCGAATTGCAACGTACGGAATCGACAAAAACCATAAATTCCTGCGATTTGATACTTAAAAATATCGACAATCTTGGACTTTTAAATGATATTTTCAAACATATTCGCGAATATATCAACGAAAATAATATTTTTTTACTTTCGGACACCGCAGTTTTGCTGTCGAAAATGATTGGAGACAACGACACATCATTCATTTTTGAAAAAACAGGAACAACAATACAGCATGTAATGATCGACGAATTTCAGGACACATCGCAATTGCAGTGGAAAAATTTTGAACCTTTGCTGATAGAATGTATGTCGCAAGGATACAGCAATTTAATTGTTGGCGATGTCAAACAGGCAATATACCGATGGCGAAACGGGAACTGGCAAATTCTCAACAATATTGAAAACAACGCAAAACTTCGGCATTTTAATCCTGTCGTCAAAACGCTTGTCAATTCGTGGCGCAGCGCAAAGGAAATAGTCGAATTTAACAATAATCTGTTTCCTGAAATTGTTAATATTCTTCAACTTGAATATTTGTCGGAGTATGGAGAATATTGCGAGGATTTGCAAAAGGCATATTCCGATATAAAACAGGAGTGTAAACGCAGTGATTCGGGATTTGTTTCGGTAGAATTTTTAGAAAAATCCGACTACGAAGAAACTGTTTTTAAACAATTGATTGACAAGGTTGAAACTCTGCAAACCAGCGGAGTTAAAGCTTTGGATATTGCAATCCTTGTGCGTAAAAACGATCATACAAAACAAATTGCAGGTCATTTTGAAAAATACAAAAACGACAATCCCGACAAAAATTACTGTTATGATTTGGTTTCGAGCAAAACGTTTACACTAAATTCATCCATTGCAATCAATGTGATTATAAATGCCTTGCGTGTTTTGACAAATGCCCGGAATACTGTTGCACAAGCCGATTTGGCATTTTATTATCAAAAAAATATCTGCGAAAACGATATTTCAAATCATGACATATTTGTCGGCAAAATAACAAATTTATTGCCTGATGAATTTATACAAACGGCGGAAAGGCTGAAATTGACGCCATTATATGAATTGATTGAAAAAATTTATTTGATTTTCAATCTGAAAAAACTTGACGAAAATGCCGAATACATGTTTTCGTTTTTAGACAGAGTGAATGAATATTTGAAAACTGAAACAACAGATATATTGAGATTTATAGAACATTGGGAAGCAAATTTACATAAAGAAACCATAGAAATAAGCGGCGAGTCGGATGGAATAAAAATAATGACAATACACGAAGCCAAAGGACTGGAATTTCATTCGGTAATTATTCCGTTTTGCGACTGGACATTAGGTTCGGAAATCAGCAATTATATCTGGTGCGAAACAGACGCAGAACCGTTTTCCGAAATCGGACTTATTCCGATAAAACATATAAACAAAGCCAAAAATTCTGTGTTTGTCAACGACCATAAAACCGAAACTATGCAACTGTGCGTAGATAATATCAACATTTTGTATGTCGCAGCAACACGAGCAAAAAATAATTTGATAATACTTGCAAAAAAAGAAACAAACGACAAAAAAAATAATGTTTCAAGCGTAATATATTCCGCACTTAACAATAAAAATTTCACATCTGGAGAGATTGTTGCAACAGCAAAAACAGTTGTCAAAACAAGCGAAAATAAATTTAATATATTGCCTCAATCTTTGGCTGTTCCTTTTGTTTCGCATGATTACGATGCATCATTTGTACAGTCGAATTATTCACGCGAATTTGCAAAAAGCAGCGATGATGAAACGGCGTACAGTATGGTTCCTGTGAACAGAGGTAAACTTTTGCATCGTATTTTTGCTGAAATTAAAACACAAAATGATATAAATGCGGCTGTTGATAAATTTCAGTTTGATGGAATTATACAGCACAACAGCAAGCAGGATTTAAAAGATTTTGTTGTTGATGCAATCGCCAAATCGAAAGTAGAACATTGGTATTCGGGAATGTATGAGATACTTGCCGAATGTGCCATTATTACCAAAAACTATAAAGGCGAAATTATCACAAAACGTCCCGACAGAGTGATGATTTCTGACGAAAAAACAATAATTGTCGATTTCAAATTTGGAAAACAAAATATCAAATACAATACGCAAGTAGCAGAATACATACAACTTATGAAAGAAATGAATTATAAAAACATTAGCGGCTTTTTGTGGTATGTTGATTATAATATTATAGAAGAAGTAACAGTTTAGTTGTTGTCAACTTCACGTCCTAAGAAATTGAACAGAGTTTGTATTGATTTTTCGTTTGAAATGAAATAAATTTTGTAAAACATGCTTATTCGTTTGTGTATAATTGAGGATTTTATGCTATCTTTGTTGCGTAGCATTCTGTTTTTGCTTTAGAATACACAAATTCTGAAATTCAGTGTTTTGTCAAAATAAAATGCTAATTTTTATTATAAATCAGCAGGTTGAAAAACTTGCGAAAGTTGAACAGTAAATTACAGACATTAAATATATAAATCAATAAAATGTTAACATATACGAGCAGTTACGAAAATTTTAAAATGTTCAAACCGAAACGTCCTCTGGTAATGGGAATTATAAATTTCACTCCCGATTCGTTTTATGCACAGTCGCGAGCGGTAACGGAGATTCAGATTTCAGAAAAAATTGAAAAGATGATTTCCGAAGGTGTTGACATTATTGATGTTGGAGCATATTCGTCGCGTCCCGAAGCCGACGATGTTTCTGTTGATGATGAACTCGGCAGATTGTTGCAGGGTTTGAAGATATTGAAAAAAATAGCGCCAGATATTCCTGTTTCCATAGATACTTTTAGAGCAAAGGTAGTCGAAACCGTATTTGACAAATTCGGACATTTCATTGTAAATGACATATCAGCAGGCGCTTTGGACGATAAAATGTTTAATATTGTTGCAAAATTACAACTTCCATACATCGCAATGCACATGAAAGGAAATCCTCAAACAATGCAAAATAATCCTGTTTACGGCAATTTGATTAAAGAACTGACAACATATTTTACTGAAAAAATCAAGCATTTACACGATATTGGCGTAAAAAATATTATTATCGACCCGGGATTCGGTTTTGCAAAAACGACAGAACAAAATTATAATTTACTTGCCAATTTGAAAGATTTTAAAAATTTTGGATTACCTTTGCTCGTTGGTTTTTCGCGAAAATCGATGTTGTATAAATTATTGAACGCAACGCCCGAAGAATCGCTGAATGCAACAACAGTTGTAAACACCGTTGCTCTTATTAACGGAGCCGATATTCTTCGAGTGCATGATGTGCGTGCAGCTGTTGAAACGGTTAAAATTATTGAACAATTGAAAAACAAAAATAATTGATGGATTTCATATCACTAAACATCATTGATATTATAGATATTCTTATAACGGCATTTCTTGCATATCAGGTTTATAAACTGATACGCGGAACCGCAGCAATGAATATCTTTGTCGGAATAATTCTTGTGTACTTTTTGTGGTTGATTTGCCGCACTCTGAAAATGGAATTGTTGTCGCTTATAATCGGACAGATAATTGGCGTTGGCGTAATCGCATTGATTGTTGTATTTCAGCCCGAAATACGCAGATTTTTATTGCTTCTCGGCTTTCGTTCGCAAAATAAATTTTCGTTAAGCCGTTTGTTTATTCATCCTCGCAAAAATACAGAATCATTACATGTAATAGACGAAGTTATAAAAGCATCGCGTAAAATGGCTGATTCAAAAATCGGCGCTCTGATTGTGTTTGCGCAGAAATCGCCGCTCGACGATTATACCAAAACAGGCGATATTATTGACGCCTTCGTAAATTCACGACTTTTAGAAAGTATATTTTTCAAAAACAATCCTTTGCACGATGGCGCTATAATTATTCGCAACGGACGCATTATCGCCGCACGTTGCGTATTGCCTACAACGAACAATATCGATCTTCCTGCACATTATGGAATGAGGCATCGCGCCGCTATCGGAATGAGCGAAGAAACAGATGCAATAATTGTTGTAATTTCGGAAGAAACAGGTTCGATTTCATACGCCGAAAACGGAGAAATGAAATATAATATTTCAAGCGCCGAACTGAGAAATTTATTAATTGGGAAATCATAAAGGCACAATTATTTTGTTTTCACATAAAAGCAGGCAGTACGTCATTGCGAGGAGCGCAGCGACGAAGCAATCCACCAGAAAAATAAACAATGAAAAACAAACATATTTCACTCAGTTTGGGAACTCCCGAATTCAGTTTGGGAACTCCCGAATTCAGTTTGGGAACTCCCAAATTCAGTTTGGGAACTCCCGAATTCAGTTTGGGAACTCCCGAATTCAGTTTGGGAACTCCCGAATTCAGTTTGGGAACTCCCAAATTCAGTTTGGGAACTCCCAAATTCAGTTTGGGA
>JAISYZ010000098.1 GCA_031269545.1 Prevotellaceae bacterium | reverse complement strand
TATGTAACACCCGTTTCGCAATTAATCGCGTATTTACTGATTGACTGAAATCTCAAACTAAGCGAGTAAACATTATTTTGCGCATAGTGAAATTTGTCGGAAATATAAATGGGCGATTTAATATGCGAATAATTTATATCCAAGTCCGACACGACAGGAAATTGAGCATATCTAAACATGATTTTTGATGCTCCTGTCGCAAATTTATATTCTTCCGATACGGGCGCTGTCATTATGAGATATTTATAAATGCCGTTTTCGTCAATGCCTTGAAAACCTTCTTTTAGCTGATTTACATTCCTTTGATAGGATATAGATGAATTAAAACTGTTTCCCAGAAAAAAATTATTGTAGGAATAACCTGTAATAGATTTGAAAATACTCGAATAACTTAAAGGAAGTCTGTCATTGGCAAGTATTAACCTGTTATCGGATTTAAGAAAATCAACCGCATTTTCTAACGGGTTTGTCAATTGTATTTGATAGGAGTTAAAATACAACCTGTTCAGTCGGTCTTCATAATTTAAACGTACAGTGAATGGAATATGATAGTTATATGTTTTTGTCTTATTATATTCCATTGATTTTGTCTCTAACCCTACAGATGCTTCGTACGTAAACCTGTTTGCTATTTTGTTTCCGAAAATATTGATATTCACGCCGGGAATATATAATCGCCTGTGTTTACCGCCCAGATTTTCATCAGTGATACCATATTTAAGTTTCACGGTAGAATTTATCCCTGATATAATTTTATATCTAACGGATGCATACATGTCAAAAGATTCTTTATTAAACATATACTCCTGCTCAATCATGTTATAACCGCTCAAACTGTTTGCAGCTTTATTATTTATATCAATAGATTCATCATAAAAGGTTGAACCTGTGGATAATAATAAATTTTCCGATAGATTATTGGAATAAGTTAAGCCGGAATATAGACTGTGATTATTTGCTACATTTTGGAATCCGGTTTCCATATTATCATTGATATTATAAGCGTTAAACTCTTTGTATAGGATATCCGATTTATTGGTCTTTTTCAGAGCATCGTAGTCAAATGAAAAATTAATCGTCTGATTTGCTTTAATGATATAATCGGCAGACAGAGCCGACAAATATGCTACGGGTTTATGGTTAAAATATTGATTGTAAGATGATATTTGTTCGCCATTCGTATATGTATTTTGTGAAAACAAATCATTACTTCTGTCGCTGTTTATATAATAGAATACTGAATTGATTCTATATTTTTTTGTCTGTTTCCGCAAGGTTAAATTTGAATTTGAAACGAAGTTTTCAGACCGGTTCTGTTCGTCGAACAGTTCATTGAGCGATTCTGCAAATAATGTTGACAGTCTTTCTTTATTTCCAAATAACCTCTGAATCTCCCGCAGTTTAAAAACAGGATTATCTATATTGTTTGTATTATTGATTAGAAAACCGTTAAAGAGACTGGAAAACCTCATCAGCGATCCTTTAAACTCATATTTATTAACCGCTCCATAGCCTCCTTCTACCGAAGTTGCCAGCACGTTCTTAAACTCGCTTTTTGCATCAATATTAAGTACGGTTTCTTCCGGAGATTCTTTGTCTAGTGAAAAATTATCCCTGTAATTATTAACAACCTGAAGTTTTTCAATCATTCTGTTTTCGATCTTTTCAAGCGCTATACTGTTTTGATAATTGAATGTTTCTTTACCATCAATCAATATCCGGTCAATACTCTTTCCTTTATAGGTTATAGAGCCGTCATCATCCAGTCTGAAGTTCGGACTTTTCTTTAGTATCTCACCCAGTTTATTGTTATCCTCCAAATTAAGTTTACTTATATCTATACTTATTGTATCCTGTTCGATATTTTCAGGTTTAACTATTATTTCATCTAACAAATTAACATCACTGGTCAATACATATTCCCTTTTGACGACTTCATTGGAAAAATCAGAAGATTCCAAATCAATATTTAATTTATTGAATCCGATATAACTTATTGTAAGCGTCAAACCTTTTTTACTGTCAAACTCTATTTTAAAGTAGCCATTTTTATCTGTAAACGAATATTTTATAACTTTTCCATCATTATTGGTTATAATGATATGTGCCTGCTGAAGAAATTCATTTTTTTTATCCATAACGACCCCTTCCAATACTAATTTCTGTCCGAAGGCATTTAAGGTATTCATTAAATAAAAAATAATCAGAAATATGTATTTGTAACGATTCATATCTGTTTATTCTTTAAACTTATTTTTGTTTTAATTCGCACAATTTTTTTCAATATGAACGTCATAAAGAAATAGAAAATAGCACATGAAACTATCAGAACAGGAATCAACCAGTAGCCAAGTAATTCAACGGCTTCAGCATTAATTTGAGATAAGAAACCAAGACCGGCAAAGCTTCCGTCTTCTATAAATAATCCGGTATTATGTGGATAGAATATTTTTGCAATGACAAGAAAACCGGAAGATAATATGAACAAATACATAATCACAGTGGTAACATACTGTCCTCCTGTTAACAAGGTAGCCCAAATACCTCTAAGTATTCCCCATATATTATATTTATTGATAGCCTGTCTAAGCTGTCGTTCTGCTATCACAGGCTTCAAATACAACTGTGGCTCCCCAAGATTACGGATAACTGTCATTATTCGCTCTTTTTCAGACACAATAGCCTTGTTACAAATGAAAGATTCATAGATATGCGAATCAATTTCATTTACAATATCAAGTACATCATCTTTAGGTAGCATTGAAATTATATCGTTTACTTGTTCAATATAATTTGCATATATTTTATACGCTTCTACCGAATCAAAATCACTCCGTTTCATATTTCAATTTGACTATTAATATCCTTAATTATCGTATTCCAATTGGAATTAAGCTCTTTGAGCATGTTTTCTCCGTCTGTCGTAAGGGTATAGTATTTTCTCGGAATACCGGTTTTCTGCTCTACCCATTTGAAATCAAGCCATCCATCTTCTTTTAACCTGTTCAAGATCGGATAGATCGTTCCTTCGGTTATTTCAAACCCTGTACATTCCTTAATTTTCACAATCAACAAATATCCGTAAAGTTGATCTTGCTTTAACATATTAAGAATCAACAAAGGAAGAATTGTCTTCTTCAGTTGTATTGTCCAGTTATTTATAAATTTTCCGTACATCATTCATTCTAATTTTGTCGCAAATATAATAAAATACATTTGAATACAATGTATTTTATTAAAAAATGTATTTTGACTTCATTAGTGGTTATTCCTATATATATGGCAGAACAAGCCGAACACGATTGGCTGAAAATGCTTAACCTTTCTGAAATATCACTTACCAATCTGCCTGATATATTTATCGGTATAGATTTCATCTATTAGCCTTTAATTATTATTTATCAATAAGATAAGCGTTTTTTTTTTGATAAGTCTATCTTTGCAACACAAAATTCATATCAAAAAATAATTAAGTATGGAACCAATTATTAATTCAACATTACCGGAATTTAAAGTACAGGCTTACCATAAGGGCGCCTTCAAAACAGTATCAAGTGAAGATGTAAAAGGGAAATGGGCAATCTTTTTCTTTTATCCTGCCGATTTTACATTTGTATGCCCTACCGAACTGGTAGACTTGGCTGGAAAATATGACCAGTTGCAATCAATGGGAGTAGAAGTGTATTCTGTAAGTACAGATACTCATTTTGTACATAAAGCATGGCACGATACATCAGACAGTATCCGCAAAGTAAACTATCCCATGCTGGCCGACCCGACGGGTGTTATAACCCGTGGCTTTGGCGTGATGATCGAAGATGATGGCGTAGCTTACAGGGGTACATTTCTCGTTAATCCGGAAGGACTGATCAAACTTGCAGAAATAAATGATAACAATATCGGACGTAATGCCGACGAATTAGTGCGTAAAGTAGAAGCCACTCAATTCGTAGCTACGCATAAAGATGAAGTTTGTCCGGCTAAATGGAGAAAAGGAGACGAAACGTTGAAACCGAGTATAGACCTGGTTGGTAAAATTTGATTGAGTAAGACAAGTGAAAAAGACTGGTGAAAAAGCCAGTCTTTTTGTACTTCCAGACAGATACGGACAAGGATAAATAGTGAAAACGAAAAGAGGAAAGGAAAAAGTAATGTTAGACGCATCATTAAAAAAACAAGTAATAGATATTTTCACCGGCCTGGAGGCTGCATATAGTTTTGACATTCATGCTTCAAAACAGCATGAGAGTTATAATGAATTGATAGCCCTGCTGGAAGATGTAGCTTCGTGTTCCGAAAAAATAACGGTTAGTTTTACAGAAGCGAACGGTCTGTTATTCTATCTGAAAAAGGACGGCAAGCCTACCGGAATCTCATTCCGCGGAGTACCCAACGGACATGAATTCACCTCGCTCTTACTGGCTATTCTGAACAGTGACGGAAAAGGAAAGAACTTTCCGGATGAATACATTTCCCAAAAGATTAAAGAATTAAAAGGCCCAATCCACCTTACTACCTATGTATCACTAACCTGTACGAATTGTCCCTGTATTGTGCAGGCTTTGAATATGATGGCGGTGCTCAATCCCGATATTTTCCACGAGATGGCAGACGGCGCTATTAACCAACAGGAAGTAGAGGGATTGAAATTACAGGGAGTACCGGCTGTTTTTGCAGACGGAGAATTGCTTCATGTAGGAAGGGGCGAGTTGGGTGAATTATTGATAAAGCTCGAAAATCATTACGGTTCCGACCGTTCACCTGTCGAAACCGATGCCAAAGCATATGACGTGATCGTTGTGGGTGGCGGCCCTGCCGGTTCGGCTGCTGCCATTTACTCAGCGCGGAAAGGGTTGAGTGTCGCCGTATTGGCCGAACGGGTAGGCGGACAAGTAAAAGAAACAGTCGGTATCGAAAATCTCATCTCCATACCCAAGACTACAGGCGATGCGCTGGCTGCTAATTTAAAGCTCCATATGAATGCTTACAAAATTGATATTTTGGAACATCGTTTGGTAACAAAAGTGGAAGTAGCTGTCGGACAAAAAATCATACATGCAAACAGCGGCGAACGATTCACTACCCCGGCATTAATCATCGCCACAGGAGCAAGTTGGCGAAAACTGAACACACCCGGAGAATCCGAATACATAGGCAAAGGCGTTGCTTTCTGCCCTCATTGCGACGGGCCATTCTATCAAGGCAGGCATGTAGCCGTAGTGGGTGGCGGAAATTCAGGTATTGAAGCGGCTATTGACCTGTCGGGAATTTGCTCGAAAGTAACCGTTCTTGAATTTCTCGATGAATTAAAAGCCGACAAGGTGTTGCAGGAAAAAGCGAAAAGCCAACCCAATATAGAGATAATCCTCAGCGCCCAAACCACAGAGGTTATAGGTAACGGCGAAAAAGTAACCGGAATAAAAGTGAAAGACAGAAAAACAGGACAAGAATATATAAAGGAACTCGATGGTATCTTTGTACAAATTGGCCTTACCCCTAACAGTGGAATTTTCAAAGATATAGTCAACACAAACCATTTTGGAGAGATTGAGACAGATACGCATTGCCGCACAAACGTCCCCGGAATCTATGCCGCCGGCGATGTGGCAACAACCCCTTACAAGCAAATAATCATAGCCATGGGAGAAGGAGCCAAAGCC
>JAISYZ010000096.1 GCA_031269545.1 Prevotellaceae bacterium | reverse complement strand
TCGGCTTTATTGCTGAATTTGAAATAAGTAAAAAGTTGCCCGCCGTCTTTTTTCATGCGAATAAATTCTTTGTCAAACTCTTTACCATAAGTTTTGCACTCAATCAGCAAATATTCCGTACCGTCATCGCGATTTACACAAATATCCAATCTTCCCGAAGTTCCGTGTCCTGCAGCCCAAGTTTTTTCCAAAACGATATTTTCAGGTCTATAACCTTTTTCAAGCAAACGATTTACACACTCAAGAACAACAAAATTTTCCGGTTGGGAAAAATTTTGAGTAGTTTTGTTGTCAAAAGAAATTAAGTTACCATAATTAATGGACTGTTTTTCAAAATCCACTTCAATAACATAATTTGCACACAAAGGATATTGTTTATAATACATTCCTGATGTGCTTTCTTTGGGCTTGAAACCCAAGACATTAAGTAATATTTTAATTTCACTTACAATGTTCAGAATTGCTTTTTTAAATTAAAATCGCCGTAAATTTACACAAAATTTTTATAATCAAAAAATATTCTCACTTATTTTTAATAATTATCTGAAAATAAATATTTTATATTATATTATTTTTAATATTTCTCACTAAAATTTTCTAAATTTATTCATTTTCCAGTAAAGTTGTTACGCTTTGTTTTCCAAGATAAAATACTTTTGCTTTCACCTGTTTTGCGTTGCAGGCGACAGGCGCAGTCCACAATGTTGATTGTGCTGTGGGTTCGCTGCCATCGGTGGTGTAACGAATTTCCGCTTTTGGAATATATGTATTTGCATGTAACTCTCCGTCAACGATTTTAATTCCGGGTTGCGCCAGTCTGAAATTTATGTTCATTTTCGCTAAACGCGGCAATTCTTTTCCTGAGATTTTAGCGTTATATAATTGTTTTGCAGATTCGTATGCCTGTTCTTCTTTTGCTTGCGACCATTGCGGCTGCATGTTCCACGCACGATCTATCATTCCAAACATTTTAGGAAACATGTGATATTCTACCATCTCGAAACCTCTTATGGTTTCGGCAAAAAGTTGAACCTGCAATCCTTTTATCTGATTTTGAGCATCTTTTGCCAGCGGCAATTTTGTTTTTGTTGCCTGTTCTACATCAATTAAATCGCCCTTGAAATCGCGCCTAACCGATTTGTAAATATCATAAGGTAAGACATCGAATGTATTGAACTCATTTACAAATCCTCCCCAATGTAAACCCGGTTCGTTTTGATGCTTATTGTATGCCATATCGATGTATAAATTTGTAACATTAGCCAGTATTATTGGATAACCGGCGTTTGCCAGTTTATAGGGAATTTCGTCATCTTTCCATTCGGGTACATTGTTCCAGCAATAAGTCAAAACATTTTTGTTTGCAAACCGTTCGTTGCTTTGTCCATTGCGAAGTAATACAACATCCTGCCATGCTGCAAGTTGAATATCGTGTTTATTCAACATATCCAAAACCTGCTGAACAAAATAATCTTTGAGATCGCGTATTTCTGTCATTCCCTGCTGTTTCATAAAATTGAGGCTTATCGCCGAGCCTTCCCAGGCGCCGTGCGGAACTTCGTCGCCGCCCAAATGAACTGTTTTTAATTCCACGTCAGCATCTGTGAACATTGTATGTACTTCATCTATCACTTTTTCAACAAATTTATATGTCGATGGCATTGCAACATTTATAACATTATCGGTAAAACTTTGCGCCGACAAATATTTTGATGTATCGGCAAAATCGGTTAAAAGATATTCTTCGGCTTTTGCTTTGTCGGTTTCCATATATTTATGATAGCGTGCATTCATTGCTTTAATTGCTGCTCGAGCATGTCCGGGAAATTCTATTTCGGGAATTATCTCTATATGACGCTGTTTTGCATATTTCAATATTTCGATAAAATCATTTCGGCTGTAATAACCGTTTGCAAGCGTGTTTTTATCCGAAGCGTCCCAGCCCCAGCTGAATGCAGGATACAAACAGTCGCGTTCGTCGCGAGTATGTCCTCGGCGCGAGCCGATTTGAGTAAGTTCTTCCAGTCCGGGAATTTCAAGTCTCCAGCCTTCGTCGTCGGTTAAATGCAGATGCAGAACGTTTATTTTATACAATGATAATACATCTATCAATTTGAAAACATTGTTTTTGGATGTAAAATTTCGGGAAACATCCAGCATCATTCCACGATATTCGGCATCGGGATAATCGGATATTTTCATGTTTGAAATTTCGGCAGGAAGATTTTCTTTGTTTCCTAAAATATTTATCAATGTCTGGCATCCGTTGAAAATGCCATGAGAGTTGCAGGCGCTTATTATAAATGCGTTGTTTTCAACAGATATTTCATAATATTCTTTGTTTGCCGTTTCTGATAGTTTCTTCAATTTTACGACTGTTTCGCCTTTTTCCGAAACATTGCATCCGAATAATGATGATAATTTTGTTTTCAACAAGTCGGCTTCATTTGTAAATTCGGCATCATTTTCTATCTGTATATTTTTAGAAAACAGCGATTTGCCATCTTCTTTATTTATTGTTTTTATTTCAGGAAATATATGAGTTTCGTCTAAATCGAACTGTTGAGTGAAAAACGCATTTTGTTCATATACATAATTTCCATCGGGATAGGGAAGTTCTCTTGCTCGCGGGCGCGTCCATTGATACGAATGAGTGAACGGAACTATTTTTAATTCAATGTTTTGAGCCTGTTGTTCTTTGCCATTTTCATCCGTAAATACAATATAAGCGCCTGATGGCGTATTGCTTTCTTTTATTATGCTTCCGCTGCTTACGACCGTAAAATTAAGCGTTTCGCCTGCTGCAACAGGTTTATAGTTTTGCGAAGGATAGATTTTGAAAAATGTAGAACTGATATGTTCCAAAATCAACTGAGCGCTGTCGGTGTTTTGCGCTACCATCGGCATTTGATTGTAATAAATAACCCAATTGTTTTTTAATTCGGTTTTGCCTGTGTTTTTTATACGAAACGAATGTTCGTAATATCCGGGTTTTACGCCGTTTTGTCCCATTTCCCAAGTAATTGATACTGGCGCTGATGTCTGTTTGTTGCCGTTGCAACTTAAGATAAAGCAACTCAAAAGAGTCGTCAAAATTAAAGATGTTGTTTTCATTTTTTATTATTATATTATGTTTTATAAAATATTTTATTTTCGTTGATAAACTCTCACGTAATCAATATCATGATATTGTGGGAATGTTGTCGTTTCATCTGGATTTCCGGGCCAGCTTCCTCCGATTGCCGTATTCAGTATTAAAAAGTGAGGAGCGTGAGGAATGCCTTCGGTTGCCGTGTGAACCAATTTGCCATCGATATACCATTTAACAGCATCTGCTTCCCATTCCAAAACAAAAATATGAAATTCTTCGGCAAACGAAAAATCTGCAACATATTTACCTGCCGAAGTCTTTTTTTCGCCTTCGAATGAATAATAATGATATGTTGCATAAAACACATTCGGCTCGTGTCCAAGAAATTCCATCATGTCAATTTCGGTGTACCATGGACGAAATTCGGGAATGGATCGTTCTTTGCCTTCGTCAACTGCTTTTTTCATAATGTATTCCATCATCCAGTCGCGATTTTGCGGATAAAGCCAGTATGCAGGCCAAATGCCTTGTCCGACAGGAAGTTTGCCTCGTATCTCAATTCTGCCGTATGTTATTGTCATTTTGTCTTTTGTGTCGAGGCGTCCGCTTGTATAATGCTTATTTCCGTAATCTCGCTTACTGCTTCTGATTCGCAAATTTCCGTTTTCCAAATAAACTTCATCGGGAATATAATATTGTAATTCAGTGTGTTTGCTTGTTTCTCGCGTTAAAATATTCCATTTACTGTCGTTTACTTCGTTGCCGTCAAACTCGTCTTGCCAGACAAGTGTCCATTCTTTTTTATCGGTGTTTTTATTATGTTCTGTTTGCTGACCGCCGCAAAT
This sequence comes from Prevotellaceae bacterium, assembly GCA_031269545.1. Classification (GTDB taxonomy): domain Bacteria; phylum Bacteroidota; class Bacteroidia; order Bacteroidales; family UBA932; genus JAIRKV01. Next base: position 18,859 of record JAISYZ010000096.1, on the reverse strand, counting down.
CAAACAGACAGAAACACCTGCAAGTATTAAAATATTTTTTCTCATTTGTTTTACTTTATATGCTTATTGTTAACAACTTACTATCGTTACCTTTTTAAGATTTATCAAATCATCCAAAGTTCACATAGTTCATATTTGCTTTGTGCAAAGATAGTATAATTTATATTAAATTGCTATTGTTAATAAATATATTTCCAGAATTTACTGTAAAAATTATCAGATGACATTAGTTCATTGTGAGAACCAAAAAGATTTGTATTTCCATTGTTTAAAACATATATTCTGCTTGCGAAATTTCTCAAAATATGTATTTTATGTGTTATAAAAATAATAATCGATTTGTGTTTTATTTTATTCAAATACTGTATTATAAAATTTTCTTTTTCGCTATCCATGGCAGATGTTGCTTCATCTATAATTAAAAGTTGCGGCTGTTTGAACAGTGCGCGAATAATGGCTATTAATTGTTTCTGTCCGCCCGACAAATTAATTCCGACTTCACCAACAATCGTTTGCAATCCCGATGGAAATTCATTGAAAAACCGTATAAAATTTGTTTGTACCAAAAAATCTTCAATATCACTGTAACTGTTATCGCCAAAACGCATTGCAATGTTTTCTACTACTGTTCCGTTAAAAACATGTATTTGCTGTGGAACAACAGCAATTTTTTCTCTCCATTGTTTCAGGTTTATTTCTCTTATATTCTTATTTCCATTTATAATTATCGTTCCTTTTTCATAATCATACGATTTGCTCAAGATATGTGATAATGTGCTTTTTCCACAACCGTTTTCTCCAATTACTGCGATTATTTCATCTTTCTTTACATCAAATGAAACATCCGAAAATAATTGTTGTCGCCCGGCAAAGCGAAAGGCAATATTTTGTACTTCGATACTTGTAATTTCGATATTATTGTCGGTCGTTTCAATTTCTTTCGGCAATTCCGTAAATTCATACATACGGTTAAATGCGATTTTTGCACCGTTAAGTGGAATTATTATCATTGTGAGATTTGCAATGTAAGGCAAAATTGCAGAACTTACTCCAAATATTGCCATAAAAACGCCAAGCATCAATTTATTTTCAATAACCTGCAATGCGCCAAATCCGAAAATTGTAATAAGAAAGATACAACTTAACACATTATTTAAAAAAGTTAATTTTGTTTGAAAATGACCTAAATTGTATATTTGTTTCTGATATTTATCATAAACAGACTTATTTTGGCTGTTGAACAAATCTTGTTTGTTGAAATTTTTTATATCGCTGATTCCTTCAATAGTATTAATATAATTTGTTTCTACGTTAGCATATTTTTCCATTATTTGCCGTTGATATTTTACTGCTTTTTTAATTTGCAAACGAATAATTATAAAATACAATAAAAAGAAAATTACAATAAAATAACCAAAAGATAATGAAAAATAAAATATGAAACATACGGATGCTGTAAGCATAATTAAATCAATAGAAAAACTGCCTGCTAATTGAGATATAAAACTCTGAATACGAGTTGTATCGTTAAGACGAGCAACCATGTCGCCTATTGCGCGAGTATCAAAAAAAGATTTAGGCAAATGAATTAACGAATTATAAAAATATGCAATTATTCTGTTATTAAAATTTCTGTTCTGTTTTATTAGAAATAAACTTCTAAAATATGACAAAGATGCTCCAGTAATTAGCAAAAACAACAAAAAACCGATGATAATAAAAAGAAATTTAATGTTTTTTTCGGGAATAACGTTATCTATTAATTTTTGTGTTGCTGCCGCTGTTGCTAAATTAAGAGCAGACAATAGAACACCAATTATTAAACTCGAAATCAAAATATTTAAATCAGGTTTCAATAAATTGAAAAACCATTTTTGCTTTTGTTTTTTATAATTTTTTTTTGCTGAAAAATTTTCGGTGGGTTTTAACAGTAAACAATGTTTAGTCTGCCAAATTTTGTCTAATTCCGAACGAGTGTATAATTTTATGCCTTCAGCAGGGTCGCCGATAATTATTTTTTCTTTTTCAACGCCGTAATATACAACAAAATGCTCAAATTGATTGTCTTTTAACACATGTAATATTACAGGTTCGTTTTGTTTTACAAGATTTTCAATATCTCCGCTCAGTCCTTCCGCATCAAAATCTGATTCATTTGCAGCCTGATAAAGTCCCAAAAGGCTTGTGCCATCTGCGTTTGTGCCGCTCAATTCCCTCAATCTTTCAACGGATATATTTCCGCCATAATATTTTATAACAGACAATAAACATGCAATACCGCAATCGGACTGGTCGTGTTGAAAAGTAAAACTTTTTCTAATCAATTTGTTCATTTGCAAGGTGTGATATAATTTTTTCTACTGAAACAAAACCTGTAAGGCGTTTTATAAATTTTCTGCCGGATGTAAAAAGATAAACAGATGGATAATTTGTAACAGATAAAGCATTGTGTAAATATTTTTCTCTGTCGTGTAAAAATGTTATTTGCGATAAAAAGAAGTTAGATTCAATATCTTTTAAATATTCTATCGGTTCGGCAGTAATAAAATATACCTGCGCATATTCAAATATGTTGTCATTATCAGATATTTGCGTAATTTCATTCAAGCAATATTGGCAGTCGGATTTGAAATACACAATAACAGTCGCCTTGAATGTATTGGTAATATTGTAAGGATAACCGTTTGATTTATACAAAGTAAAATCAGGTAATGATTCTATGTAAAAATGTTCGCGTTGATATTGCTTTTTTACAATATACCAAAGCATCCCGCAAACGCAAAACAGGATTAAAACAGAGATAATTATGTATATTTTTCTTTTCATTCCAAAACAATAGATATTAACGGAGTATAATAACTGCTTTCATCTAACGATTTGTCTAAAGATTTAATATCCTTGACCATTCTGTTGTTTTTATCAACTCTTTGCCATGTGTTAGAATTAACAAATCGTCTTTTTTCATAAACAATGGTGTTCGGTATTTTCCATGACATCCGAATATTCGGTTCCAGTCTGTCATTGATACTTGCTTTTATTATTTGTGTTGTTTCCGTGTTAATTTTTCCTATCCATTCAACAGCAACAAATATTCCGTTTTCGGGCATATAAATATTGTATTTGCTTACGTCTAACTTCGTTTTGCTTTTTAAAACTTCGCTTGTAAAAACAATATCTTCGGTATTTATCAAATCGCCTATTTCTTTATTTTCGATTGCTCTGTAAAAGTTTATCTTAAAAACGCTTATAAAATCTCTTTTGTCAAGATTTAGTTTTTTTACGAGGTATTTCTCCCCTTTAAAAATAAACTGTTTAATTTTACGATATGAATTTTCTATATTATCACAGGAAATATAAACAGCAAGCTCGTCTCCCGAAAGATAACTCATTCCGAAATCACTATTTTCTTCTGCATAACCTAATTCGACAGATTTTCTTTTTTTCTTTGCAGGTATAACTTTTGTTTCGCTTATTTCATAAATTTTCGGCGATAAAAATATTGTATCTATCTTTTTATTTAAAGTCATTTTTTTTGTATTATAACCAATACTTGATATTTCTATTTGTTTAATATTTACGGGAATATAAAAATATCCTTTCCCGTTTGAATATGTTCCTCCCGCAGTATCGCTAAATACAATACATGCCATATTCTATTGATTCGCGAGTTAGAGAATCGGCAACAAAAATTTTTCTGTCGGTCTGTGCAAAAGCGCTGTTAAACAATAAGTTTATTATGAGTATAATTAATATTTTTTTCATTCCAAAACTACAGATATTAACGGAGTATAACCATTATTAAATTCTTTATAAAAAACAGTATCTATAACAGATTTTTCCCATTTGTTATTTAACTCCCGTTTAAATTTTCTTTTTGCAAAAGAAATAGAATTATCTATTTTACGTGAAACAAGAATAAGTGGTAAAATGTTTTCTGTTTTCTTTATTATTTCTCCAGTTGCAGTATCTATTCTTCCAACCCATTCAACAGCAACAAAAATACCGTTTTCAGGCATATAAATATTATATTTACTTACGTCTAATTTTGTTTTGCTTTTTAAAACTTCGCTTGTAAAAACAATATTTTCGGTATTTATCAGTTCGCCTATCTCGTTATTTTCGGTTATTCTGTAAAAATTTATCTTTAAAACGCTTATATAGTCTGTTAATTCCATATTCACTAATTTGCGAATACCTTTCGGAGTATTTGTTTTTAATTGAAGTATAATTTGTTTTATCAATCGATATGCATTTTCTTTATTTATCGAATGAATGTAAACGGCAATCTCTCCGCCGGAAGGAAAGCCCATTCCATACATAGCCTTTTCCTTTGCATAACCCAATTCGACAGGTTTTCTTTTTTCCCTGTTTGGCAAAACTTTTGCTTCGCTGATTTCATAAATTTTAGGAGATAAAAATATGGTGTCAATATCTTGTTTTAATTCAGTTGTTTTTGAATAATAACCAATGCTCGACAGTTCTATTTGTTCAATATTTTGAGGAATATAACAATATCCATGTTCATTTGAATATGTTCCTCCCGCAGTATCGTTAAATACAATACATGCATATTCTATTGATTCGCGAGTTAACGAATCGGCAACAAAAATTTTTCTGTCTGTCTGTGCAAAACAACTGAAAAACAAAAGGTTTGCAATAATTGTATTTATTTTTCTTTTCATCGTTTTTTATGTAAAGATATAAATTTTTTTTGTAAAAAGGGGCTGTCCCTGTTAAAAGACAGCCCATCATTTTTAATTAACAGGGATATTCATTCCATCCGCTATCGCTAACCTTAATCCAAAAAATGTAAAATCTTGAACGGCATGAGTGATGACCGCCGGAACAAGGAGTACATTCCTCCACATTTCCCATGAATTTACCACCTTTGGTAATTTCCATTTGATTAACTGTTAATTTTTTCATAATATGTAAAAATTAAATTAATAAAATTTTTTATCCGTCTTAACCGCCGGATAATTACGGTTTTATGTTGTAATCAATGTTTGCAAAAACACTGTAAAAATTATCCATATTATCATGGCTATTCCATAAAAAACAGCAACAAATCTCACCGATTTCAAATAACCGAATTTGGAAACACACGAAAATCCGAAAGCAAGAAACAGCAGATGAACAATTTCTGTTATATTTATAATTTGCAATGGGTACATTAGCCCAAAAGGATAATTCCCATCTTGGAAGAAACATGCAAGCGACTGATAAAAATAATTATTGTCAATCAGGTTCCATTCTTTTGAAATAATTCCCGTTGATTTTAATGCTATAGAAATCAGATAATTAGATGCAAACACAATTTGAGATTTAAGCACAATATCAAAAAGTCGCATAAATTTAATCTTATATTCGCGAAAAATTGTTCCAACATTCAAAACGAAAGCAATCAATAATGCAGGAATAAGCACAATGGCAAAAGATATAAAATAATTAACCCATTCCATCGCTCTGTCGGAACGTATAAATTCAATTAATTTACTGTGATCGTCATAATTATTGGATAATGAATTTATGTAGAAATCATCGGTGAAAACAAATTTAAATTCTATTGTGAGAGCAATAAAATATACTGATATAATAACCGCAAATACAATCCATGTATTTAATTTAAAGTATTTCGTTAATATTTTAATTGCCCTGTTCATTTTGTAAATTCATATAAAAAACATCCGAAAATAACACAAAATAATGCGGCAAACAACAATGTGTCCAAAACAATTTAATATGTGTTGCGGTTTTTTAAATAAGTGTATATTATTTATTAATAAATGTAATTTTGATTATAAATTCATAATAATTTTCTTGAAAAACTTCCATCGTCTAACTGATATACGTAATTCTGTGTCATTTTTTAATATTACAATTCGTGTTTTATTGTTTATACATTTTATATATCTGGCGTTTACAAGTATATCGTGATTTATTCGTATAAAACCATAATCAGCCAGTTCCATCTCAAAATATTTAAGCAGTTTCGAGCAGGTAAATTTCTCGTTCTGTGCGAATATGTCGCATAAATACGCATCGCAAACAATATGGCTTATTTCCGAAACAATAATTTGTTTTGTAATATTTCTGTTTGTTATCATTATTGATTTTGTATTTTGCATATCGTAATTCATATTGCTTTGGATTTTAATAAATAAAAAATCGCGAACTTAATCGTTTATTTGTGATTGAGGTTTTAGCCGACCCAGTGTCCAAACAATTGAATGAAGCTCACGATCTCTCGTGAGCGTTACAACTTCATTCTGGACACTTTTTGAAACGGCTAAATTTCAATCACAAAACTAAAGCTAACGCTTTTATGTTATTTTATTTTCTATCTTTGAGAATTTGATGTTTATTTAATTATACCTGTTTCATAAATATTTTTTTTATTTTTTTGTTATCTTATATATTTATTGTTAACAAATTATTATCGTTACCATTTTAAAATTTACCAGTTCATTTTTTTAGATAAATACCAAATCGGCAAGCGTGCCATTGCAAAACCGACCACAAACACAAATGCTAAAATCAGAAAAATATCGCCAACGTGAATTTCAACAGGATAAGCATCAATTATAAACACATTAGGCAATTTTATAATTTTAAAATATTGCTGTATGAGGCACAAAATTACGCCTGAAATCAAACCCGCTATTGCGCCGCCTATTGCAATCATACATCCCTGATAATAAAATATTTGCTTTATGGTTTTGTTGTCAGAGCCAAGTATTTTGAGCGTATTTATATCTTTCTGTTTATCAACAATCAGCATAGATATTAATCCGATAATATTAAACGAAAAAAGTGTAATGATAAAAACCAGAATTACATATATTGCATATTTTTCGGACGATAGCATTCGATACAGAGTTTCGTTTTGCTGGTAGCGGTTTTTCACATCAAAGCCTTCGCCTGCAATGGCTTTTATTTCTTTTTGAACTGCATTGACATTTGCCGTTGAATCAACTTTTATTTCGATAGCCGAAATTTCGCTGTCTGCATAACTCAGGATGTCCTGAGCAAAATCAATCGGAACGAAAAAATAATTATTGTCGAAAGTTTGTTCTATTGAAAAAATTCCGACTGGATATACATTGCCAAAAGCCATTGCATCAAGCGGATTGCCCATTGTAACTTTTGTGCCGCGTTTAGGAATCCATACTTCTATCGGAACCATAAAGTTCAGATTAATGCCAAGTGTTTGCGCAATCCCAATACCCATAACAGTCTGTGGAACATCCGAATACCAGAGTTTAAATTCGCCTGATACAATAAAAGAATGTTCGCTGTTATCATCAATTCGCTTGCGAGTTATTCCCGAAACATTTTCATAATTTTCGTCTATACCTTTCATTACAGCAATACATTGTGTAGCTGGTCGATTCAGATAATCCGTATTAAGTTTGTAACTTACCAGGACATTTTCTTCAATCACCTGCGAATATTCCAAAACGCCTTTCACGTTTTTTATTTTTTCAAGCATCGAAGAATCTGATACAAAGGTTTTTCCTTCTGTTGTCGAAATACGAATGTCGGGGCTGAATACCGAATATAATTTCTTTGTTAAAGTATCGTAACCATTTGCAACTGACAGTATTACCACAAGAGCAAATGTTCCTATTGCGACTCCGACAACGCTTATATACGAAATAACGTTTATGATGTTATGCGTTTTTTTTGCAAATAAATATCGGCGTGCTATGAAAACAGGAAACTTCATTTTCGGTTTTTAATAATAATTTAACACTTATTTCTTCAATAAACTTTCAATCTTTTCGACGTAATCAAGAGAATCGTCAACATTAAAAGCAATTTCGGGAACCATGCGCAATTGGTTTTTTACTCGCTTGCCCATTTCCATGCGAATGGTTTTTGTGTTCTGCAAAATGATTCTCACTACGGTTTCGGTTTTTGATGATGGAAAAATACTTACAAAAACCTTTGCAAAACTCAAATCAGGACTTATTCGCACGCCTGTAACCGACACCATTGCGCCATCGTAAACTCTCATTCCCTGTTGCTGAAAAATCTCGCTCAAATCTTTTTGCAATTGCCTTGCAACCTTTTGCTGTCGTGTAGATTCTGTTTCCATTTTCTTAATTTTTATCCACAAAGATAATAAAATTTATCGGGTATTTTATTCTGATTTTGAAATAAATCATAAAATAACGAAAAATGTGTCTAAAAATAACAAATCAATATAAAATATTGATATTTAACAACTGTTTAACATAAAAATATCGATTATTATATTGTTTTTTAACAACATTTGATTTGTTACGCAATTTTACTAATTTTTAACTAAAAAATTTGTTTTATTTTGGCAAATTTTTCTAACTTTGTCGGGTTAAAAAACATATTATGTCGATAAAATCAGGAATAACAGCACAAAGCGAAACGACTGTTGATATTGGTAATACCGCAATACACATTGGTTCAGGAAGTTTGCCTGTCTTTTCAACGCCATCTATGGTTGCGCTTATGGAAAATGCAGCGGTAAAATGTCTTGATGGCTGTTTTGACGAAACCCATACTACTGTTGGAGTTGCGTTGAATATAGAACATATAAAGGCTTCGGTAATCGGAGAAAAAATTATTGCAAAGGCAACACTCCTTAGTGTCAGTGATAGAGAGCTTTTGTTTGATGTCGAAGCATACGACAGCAATGGCATTGTAGGGAAAGGTTTGCACAAACGATTTATAATTAATATTGAAAAATTTATGAACAAACTGAAATAAAAACACAAAAAGCATGACAGATTAATGTTAATATAATAAAGATGTTAGACTATTGACGATTTTAAAAATACTTTGAAAATGATACAATTATTAAAATTCCAGTTCAACCCCATTGACGAAAATACATACATGGTTTACGATGACACATGCGAATGTATTATAATTGATGCGGGTTGCAGCAACGAGCATGAAAATAAAATTTTACAAAAAGCGATTGCAGATAAACGACTGCTACCTAAAAAGTTAGTCTGCACTCATGGACACTTTGATCATATCATGGGCAATCATTTTATATGCGATACCTATTTGATTGAAACATATATACACAAAGATGAGCTAAGTAATTTTCAACGAGCGACATCATACAGTTCCTTTTTTGATGTAAATATTATTCAGCCGCCTGTACCGCAAAAATTCCTGCGCGATGGAGATGAAATAAAATTCGGAAGAAGTTCGTTCAAAGTCATTTTTACTCCCGGACACACTCGCGGCGGAATCTGTCTGTACAGCGAAGAAAACAAGTTGCTGTTCAGCGGCGATACGCTTTTTGCCGGCAGCATTGGACGCACCGATTTGCCCGGCGGCGATTATGATGTGTTAATGAACAGCATTAAGAAACTCATGCTCTTGCCCGAAAATACTAATGTTTTTTGCGGACATGGACCAAAAACTACAATAGGGTACGAAAAACAAAAAAATCCCTTTATTCTCGAAATGCAACAATACTAATGCGCTGACATTTAATAAATTCAATTAACAGTTTAATATATTGATAATTATGAAGAAAACCTTTATCTTTTTGTCATGTTTGATTTTTTTTCTGATAATATTAATCGTTTACGTTAACGCCAAAGGCGATAATAAAACTAATTCAAATACTGAGAAATGTATATGTAGCGATTGCGAAAAAAAAGCAAATATCAACAGTATTAATCAGCAGATTATAAATGTTATACATGTTCCCGAATCGGTATCTTTTGCAGGCGAGGAACTTCCCTTATCGTATTTTGATGTGCGCGAATCGCTCGAACGCGAACTAAACCAAATAACTTACAGTCATAGCCAGACATTGTTAACGATTAGACTGTCAGGGCGTTATTTTGGAATTATTGATTCAATATTGAAAAAACAGGGAATTCCCGATGATTTCAAATATCTGTGCGTAGCCGAAAGCAATTTGCAAAATGCGATTTCTACTGCAAAAGCAGTTGGATTTTGGCAGTTTCTGTCTGGAGTCGGAGAATATTACGGACTTGAAATAAACGAAGAAGTTGATGAACGGTATAATGTCGAGAAATCAACCGTTGCAGCATCCAAGTATTTAAAAGAATCGTATCAGAAATATCATAATTGGACTTTGGCGGCTGCTTCATATAATATGGGAACGACAAATCTCAATAAAGTGATTGAAAACCAGCAAACCGCCAATTATTACGACCTAATGTTGAACCCCGAAACGATTAGATACCTTTATAGAATTGCTGCATATAAAATTATATTTAACAATCCCGAATTGTATGGATTTTATATTTCTGAAAATGAAAAATTTAAACCATTTAAATATAGAGAAATAACTGTAAATTACCCGATAAAAAGCATAGCCAAATTTGCAAAAAAACATGGAACAAATTATAAAATGATCAAACTTCTAAATCCATGGCTGCGCAAAAATACGCTAACAAATAAGACAAAAAAATCATATAAAATAAAAATTCCGACAGAAAATTTCAGGACTGGCGAATAAAATGCTGATATATAAGATACTAATTATATTTATCTAAATAAAAACTTCAAATAAAACGAAAAATATCAAATTTCAGGACATGAAACATCAAATTTTAATCTCTTTTTATCTGTTTTTCACTTTAATAGGCTGTTCGACAAGGATGGAAGAACGCATAAAAAAATCCGTTTTGCATCAAATTGAACGATACCCAAAATCCACATTACAAGACATTTACAAAAATTTCTATCAGGACTATTTTGGAACAGGACACGCCATCCCTGATAATGAGGCAGTTGAAAATTATTTAATGCATGAATTATCTGACTTACACGAAATTAGCAATAATACTATTGTCGAAATCGTAGGCTGGCGTCATAATTTTGTAAGAGTTCCCTTATTTTTGGTGAAAAACGGAACAATTCCAGCCGATGAACTGTTGCAGGCATTCATAGAAAGTGCGGCAACCGCCAGCACAAACGCAGCCGATAAATGGATTGACGAATGGAACGGCATTGTAAAAATAATAGAAAAAATGCAACTCGATATTGTCAGCTTTGATGACGACAAAAATAAAATTGCAGAACTGTTGGCTAAAAATCCTAAAATGGCATTGCATCATAGCGAAATATTTAATAATGAGTATAAACCGCATTATCGAATTGTTGAAAAAACGATTTATAAAACTCGCTTGGAGAAATTTGTTAAATGATTTTTTTGAACAACAACTTTATTCCTGACGGCATTTTTCTTATTATTCATTTGCGTTGATTTGCTTTTCAGCCTGAACGCAGTGAGGAATCTGTTCTATTCGGCAGATTGCTTCGCTACACTGCGTTCCGCCTCGCAATGACGCTATCCTTAAATTAACAATTGTATGAGAATTATAGTTTTGTAAATGAGATAAATAACAGATATTTATTTTCTGCTTTTTTCAGTAATTCACTGTCGATTTTCAGTTTTTTATCGAAAGGTAAAATGTTAATTTCCTTTTTATTTCTGTTTGTTGTTTGAGTCCATGTTCCTGAAATTTTGCCATTGTACATTACAATCGGACGGAATATTCCGTTTTTTGTAAACGCTCTGGGCTGATGCTCTGCTGCAATTACCGAATCTCTGTTTTTATAACTTATAAGATATTCGTCGAAGGCAGGTAAAAGACAGGCACAGTCCGAAAAATTCAGTTTTCCGTCAAGCGATTTGTGTATAAGCAAAGTTGATTGTTCTGTTTTTTCTTTAATCAAATCTTTATCTATCAAATTGATAGCATATTTACAATCTGTAACAGACAATCCCGACCACCAATTGAAATCCTGTAAAGTTGCAGGCGAATGACTTTGAAAATATTTTGTTGCCAACCGAACAAGCGCTTCATCCTTATTCAAATTTTTGAATGTCTTAACTCGTTCATCTATAAGAGCATAAGTTTGTTGTCGTCCTTTGTCTATTCCACTGCAAACAATTCCTTCGGCTTCGGCGCGATACATAAAATGAATCATCCGCGAAGTATCGGTTTTTATTCCCGATTCGCTTAACCTGTCGGCTATTTCGCGACGGGTAAGATGATTGTTGCCTTCAAGCATTTTGGCAATAAGACTGTTTGTTTGTATAAACAGTTTCTCGGTGATTTCCAGATATTTATCGCGTGCCGAACTTGCCGCTTTTACTTTGTCTCTGCACAGTTCGAGCATCCATCGAATATCTTCGGCGGCAACCAGATGCCAGGTTGGACGCATCACATGTGTTCTTAAAATCTCGCCTCGCTCAAATGCGCTTTCTATATCCGCTATTGTGGCAGATTTAAGCCTGACGCCGATTGCCCATTTGCACATGTTATAATCCTGAGCCTGAATTGCACCCATCCACGAAACAATATCTTTGGCTTTCTCAAACAGCGGACTTGCCAAATGCTGGCTGATTGTACGTATAATATGTGTCATAATATCAATATTTTGAATATATTCTGCAAAAGTAATAAAATATTTACAATTATATATTTAGTCGCCCATTAAAAAGCAAAATTTTCAGATACAAAAAATTAATAAACAGACATTTTAACCCTAACAGGTTTCCGAAACCTGTCAGGGTTTATGATGCTTGCTGTCCCGTCAGGGACAGAATATTGGTAGAAAAACCTCTGTGGAAATTTTGTGTTCTTTGCGGTAAAAAACCAAACCGTAAAGGATGCAGAACCGCCGTTTCAAATCAACAAACAAACAGACCAGACTTACGACTCGTCGGCAATCATTACAAAATCAATTTGTTTGCGTTCGAGGTCGCTGCGAACTACTTTTATGCGGACTTTGTCGCCGAGCGTATATTTTTTGTTATGCATTCTGCCTGTAACGCAATAATTTTCTTCATCAAAATAATAATAATCATCGTTCATTCCGCGTATCGAAATCATTCCTTCGATTTTGTTTTCGCAGATTTCAACATAAATTCCCCATTCGGTTACGCCCGTTATAATTCCTTCGTACTGGCAACCTGTTTTGTCCTGCATAAATTCGACCATTTTATATTTTATCGAAGCGCGTTCGGCATCGGTTGCTCGCTGTTCCATTGCTGATGAATGTTTGCACAGTTCCTGATAATAATTCTTTTCGGCGCTTTTTGCATTTTTGAGATATTGAGCCAAAAGCCTGTGAACCAGCATGTCGGGATAGCGGCGAATGGGCGAAGTGAAATGCGTATAAAAAGGGAAGGCAAGTCCGTAATGTCCGATATTGTCAATCGAATAAGTTGCTTTTGCCATCGAGCGCAGAGCAAGCGTTTCTACAAGATTTGCTTCGGGTTTGTTTTTTACATCCGCCATCAACTTGTTCAATGCACGCGAAATATCTTCTTCGGAAGTCGGTTTGAGAATATAACCGAAACGTTTTACAAATTCTTTCAGTTTGTTGAATTTTGTTTCGTCGGGAGTATCGTGTACGCGGTAAACAAAGGTTTTCGGCTTTTTGTTTTTTTGCGATTTTCCTATGTATTCCGCCACTTTTCGATTGGCAAGCAGCATAAATTCTTCTATCAGATTGTTTGAATCTTTACTTTCTTTGAAATACATACCCAAAGGTTTTCCTTTTTCGTCGAGTATAAATTTGGGTTCGGTACGTTCAAAATTCATTGCTCCCGCTTTGAATCGTTTTTTTCGCAATATTTTTGCAAGTTTATCGAGTATCAGAATTTCGCTGCACAAATCGCCCTGTCTGGTTTCGATTATCTGCTGGGCTTCGTCGTAAGTGAAGCGGCGATTTGAATATATCACCGTACGTCCAAACCATTCGCTAATTATGTTTGCTTTTTCGTCTAACTGAAAAACAGCCGAAAAGCAAAGTTTTTCTTCGTTGGGACGCAGCGAACAAATAAAATTCGACAGTCGTTCGGGCAGCATTGGTATTGTTCTGTCAACCAGATATACCGATGTTGCGCGTTCGGCGGCTTCTCTGTCGATTTGCGTATCGGGCAAAACGTAATGAGTAACATCTGCAATATGAACGCCGACTTCATATTTTCCGTTGTGCATTATGCGAAACGACAAAGCATCGTCAAAATCTTTTGCATCGTCAGGATCGATGGTAAATGTTGTAATTTCTCTGAAATCACGGCGTTCGGCACGTTCGGCATCGGTAATATTTTCGGTTATATGTTCGGCAATCAAGTCGAGTTTTGTTGGAAAACGGTAAGGCAAATCATATTCGGCAAGAATTGCGTGCATTTCGGTATCGTTTTCGCCCGGATTGCCGATTACGTCAACAATTTCGCCGATAGGACTGCGCATGTTTTTTGCCCAGTCGGTAATTCTGCCGACAACTTTTTGTCCGTTTTGAGCATTGTTCAATTTGTCGGCAGGAATAAAAATTTCGTGAGGCATTTGACGGCTGTCGGGAATTAAAAATCCGTTTTTGCCAGATATTTCAACCTTTCCCACAAAATTTTGCTTTGAACGCTCGATAATTTCAATGACTTCGCCTTCGAAACGATTTGTTCTCTTTGTATTATAGAGATTTATCTTTACAATATCGTTATGCAAGGCGTGATTAAGGTTGTGCTGCGAAACAAAAACATCCTTTTCGACATCTTCGGAAATAATAAAAGCATAACCGTTTGCCGTCATGTCAACACAGCCTGTAATTACCCGTTTTATGCGTCGCTGCTGCGATTTTTGCTGAACATTCAGCCTGAATTTTCCTTTAGTTGCACGACGAAGCGTTTTCTGTCGGGTAAATTCTTTCAAAATGTCAAGCACATGTTTACGTTCTTCGTCTGTTTCGGCGCCAACTATTCGCGACACCTGTTTGTAGTTGAAGCTTTGGTTGGGTTTGGATTTAAATACATTAAAAATGGCATTTATCTTATTGTCTGACAGACCTTTGTCTTTATCTTTCATATATATAATTTTTACAAAGATACGATAATTTTGAAAAGATATACAATTGAAAAATTTTGCACAAATAAAAACAATATTCATAACAGTTGCAGAGTGATGCTGTTAATCAAAAAAAACAGTCATATTTTTTGTTTTTGCAAATAAATGTTATATCTTTGCAGTAATAATGTAAATATTGTGCGCTTGTGAATTAAACAACAAAGCAAACAATACGCACATTTTAAGTTTTTGTTGGAAAAGCGTTTAGATTAATCATGGTTACGAAATCTCGACAGTTTCAAAACCGTCATGAGTAAGGCAATGAACGCTCACGCCATTTTTGGCGTGGGCTTTACTCAATTTTTTATTTGACGGTTAGGTAGTCGAGAACCTCGTAGCACAGATAACAGAGTTTGTCCGCGCTTTTTTATGTGCGTATTTCAAATTGAATTTGAACAGGGCAATCGATGGTCGTGATTATTTCTGCATAACCATCCGAAACAAAAGAGCGGAACGAGTATTCGAAAATCGAAAAGAGGAAAAAACGAACAAAATTTATTAAATTTTGTTGCTGATGTTAAACTAAAATGAAGATGAAAAAAATTTTAAACTACACTGTTAACAGTATTGATAATTGTTGTTTTATACACAGTATAATAATTGATAAATGATATGAATATTATGTGGCTGATATTATTTGCTATACTTGCCATATCTATGGCAACAGGCATTGTCATGCTAATGAAAAAGTCTAAAAAAGAATTGGACTGGATAAATTCTATGAATAACAAACACGAAAAGACAAAAAATGATATGATAGATATTATGAATAAAATCAGGAAAGAGGCAACAAAAAACAAAGAAGAATTAACTAAATTAACCGATGAGTTTCATAATGCAAAAACAAAGAAAGAACAGGAAAAGGCAATGCAAAAAATAAAAGAACTGCTTTCTGATTTTAACAAAGATTCTAAACTCTATCATCTTATAGATGAATTAGATTAATATCTCCGCTTTGAGCGTCATTGCGAAGAGCAATTATATTTCCAATCATTAACTTCCAAGTTGCCGTCATTCATCTTTTTTATCTTTGTTTTTATGAACGTGAGTCAGGAACAGCGCTACTGCAATCAATAAAATTCCTGCTCCTAAAAACAGCAGGTCGCTTATATTTTCATAATGAATATCCAGTGAATGTTTAAAGAACGAAACTATTAATATCATTAAAATCACTTTTCCCAGCGAAGATTTCAAATCATCTATACTTCCAATTATCAGCCAGTTTGGACGTGTGTCTTTGCCCTTGCTGACAATATCTATCTTATTGATAAACAATTCGTAAATACCCATACCAAATATAAGAAGCACTGTCGAAAACAAATATCCATCAATTGACGATACAAATATTACAATCACCTGTTCTATACTTTTAGCGTCGGGAGATTTTATCACGTCAACAGAAGAAATTAAACCTTGTGCCACTTGTATTGTACTCAAAATAAAAAGTACGACAGCGGCTGTCAACGAACCTAATACCGCCAAAAATGTAACAAACCGCGAACTGTAAAGAATTGCCTCAAAAAACAATACAGGTTTACTTTTATAATGCAGTATTTCGGGGAAATTAATAGATTTTTTCTTTAAATTGGCGAGTAAAGCCTTGTCTATTTTAGTCAATTTTCCATCATGTTGCACTTTGGCTCTAAGCCATTTAGCCTCGTCGTCATCAATCTGTCCGGGCGACACATCATCATCCAAAAGGTAACTCGTAATTGCATCTATAAAAAGCTTTTCCCAACTCGAATGATTTTTGCCTGTACAGGCATCTTTCAAGTCGAAAAGTATATTTGCATTTTCTCTGCTGATGCCATTATCGGCTAATATTTCACTTATTTGCCTTATTTCTTCTTCGCCAATTATGTTATTGACAAGCATCTTTTCTTTTATTTCATTTAGTTTGTTCATTGTGGGTTTTATTAAATTTTACTTAATTAAGTTTTTGATTTCGCTGTTGTTTTTATCTATATTTTCATTCAGACTGATACTTTATTCGTCATTATCTTCCATATCATCTTCGTATTCCTGTTCAATTTCGACAGATTCGCCAAGCAGGGCAATTGTTTGTTCCTGAGGAAGTTCCTGTACTGTTCTCAATTTACGTTCGATTGCACGCGAGCGTGTTCCCGCTTTTTCGATAACATTTGCGGCTTCCTGCAATTTCTTTTGTGTTTTTCCCAAAATCGTGCCAAAATTGCCAAATTCGGTTTTCACGGCGCCCAATATTTCCCAAACTTCGCTCGACCGTTTTTCTATTGCCAGCGTGCGAAAACCCATTTGAAGACTGCTTAAAAATGCAACTAAATTTGTTGGTCCAACTATTGTTACGCGAAAATTTTGCTGCAACATTTCGAAAAATCCGGGTCGCCGCAGTATCTCGGCGTACAAACCTTCGGTTGGAACAAACAAAATAGCAAAATCCGTTGTCTTCGGCGGTTTAATATATTTTTCGTAAATATCTTTTGCACAGGTTTTTACTGAGTTTTCAAACTGTTTTCCAAAAGCATCTGCCATTTCAGTTTTGTTTTCATAAGCGTCAACTAAACGTTGATAATCTTCGATGGGAAATTTTGAATCTATCGGCAACAGAAGCGGTTCGCCGTCATTATTTTTTCCGGGCAGTTTGATTGCATATTCAACTACTTTTCTATCGTCGCCGGGATGTTCGTTTTTGATATACTGTTCGGGCGACAGCACCTGTTCCAAAATAGCGCCAAGTTGCACTTCGCCAAATGTGCCGCGCGTTTTCACGTTTGTCAGCACCTTTTTAAGATCGCCAACGCCGGTTGCAAGCGTTTGCATTTCGCCAAGTCCTTTATGCACAGCCTCAAGACGTTCGTTAATCAACTTAAACGATTCGTTGAAACGTTTTTCGACACTTTCCTGCAATTTTTCGTCAACAGTTTTGCGCATTTCTTCTAACTGTTTGTTATTATCTTCCTGAATATTTGCCAATTTTCCTTCGACTGTTTCTCTGATTTCCTTTAATTTAACCTCCGTTTCTTTTTTGATGTTATCCTGTCGATTTACCAAGTCATCAAATTTCTGTTTTTGCAATTCGTTAAATTCCCTGACATTTCGTGTAAAATTATCCTCAAACGATTTGAGCGAGTTTCCCTGTTCTGTTCGGTTTTCTTTTGCCGATTTTTCGAGTTGTTCCTGTAAACTTCTACTTTTTTCATCAAACGATTTTGACAGTTCTGCAAGCCTGTTCGAATAGGCTTCGAATTGATTTTTTTGCGCATTTGAAAGTTCGGATACGGTTTTCATCAGATTGTCGCTCAAAAGTTTGAATGAATTGCTAAGTTCTTCTCTGTTATCTTTGAAGGCTTTTTGATTTTCATCTCTGTTTCGTCCAAATTCTTCGCGAATAAGTGAATCCATACGGGATAAATCTCCATCAATCTTGGTGAGAATGCGTTTTGTTTCTTCATCGTTATCCGCTGTTTTTCGTGAAGATAACAAAATATTGACAATTGCTGCAATCAGCAACAATCCAAGCAAAATAAACATAATTATCTGTGTCATAAATTGTTCAATTAATAATTATTTTTTTAATACCGTTTTTTTATTCATGTAAACGGTATTATTTTGCAAAAATACATTAAAAATTTGAATTATGCACTTGATAAATAATCAATTCTTAAAAAGCAAAATTTTCAAATACAACAATTAATGAACAGGCATTTTAAACCTGACAGGTTTCCGAAACCTGTTAGGTTTGATGATGCTTGCTGTCCCGTTAGGGACAGAATATTGGTAGAAAAAAACGCAGACACATGCATGGCGCGCGAGTTACCGACTGGTTTTCATGTCATCGGCAATGCTTCGCACGAAAATCTCGGCGGCTATTATGTTTCTACCAACGTTTTGTCCCTAACGGGACATTTTTATTAGCAATTATTTTGTTTTGTCATAAAAGCAAGCAGCACGTCATTGCGAACGAAGTGAAGCAATCCAGAAATTAT
>JAISYZ010000092.1 GCA_031269545.1 Prevotellaceae bacterium | reverse complement strand
ATTTTCTTTGTTAGACAGTACTTCGCTCAATATGAAATACGGTAGCCTCGGATTCTGTCTGGCAAAATCGAATTGCATTTCGACAATAAGCCGTACCGTTTCGGCAAAGGGCAAATTTTGGATAAATATTCCTTCAAATTCCTGAGCAATCATCTGAACCTTTTTCAAAAAAATCATCTGAAAGAGATTTTCCTTTTTCCTGAAATAATAATGCAGCATGGAATGACTCACACCCGCCCGTTTTGCAATGGCAACTGTTTTAGTATTGCCGTATCCCTTCTCGAAAAACTCCGCCTCAGCGGCTTCAAGAATGATTTGTTCTGTTGTTAATTCGCTATTATCCATTTTATTATGCTTTTTAATTTATACTTATAAACAATATTGTTCGACATTTTTGTCGATACAAAGGTAAAGCGTTTTTTTGAATTGCAAAAAAAATTGAATGGTAATGATAAATTTTATTAAACAATTTTTTTTCGAAATAATAATGCTGTAAGGCATGATTTACGTCTGCGTTGGCTATATCAGTTGTTTTTGTTTTTGCATGACCTTTATCCAAAAACACTGTTTAGCCGCTTCCAAAATTAATTGTTTTGTGGTTTGGTTTTTTAACTTCATAGTTTTATAATTTAGTTTAACAAAATTGTTAATTACTTGACAAAGATATAAATGATTTTTTATTTTTAGAAAAATTTTAATTAAATTTATGGTGCAATTATTGTGTTATTAGTTTTTCTGATTGTAAAATCAAAAAATCTGTATATGGAAAAATAAAAAACAGCGTTCTCAATGGAACACTGTTTTTCATTTATTATATCAATATAAATTATAAAATATTGCTATTCATACAAATATCTTTTGATTTTCATGGTTGATGTTTTATCAAATTCTGATGTAGCAGGCAGTATCACCACTGCCGATATTTGAGAAAAACGATTTACTTTGGAATTAACATATAATTGGAGTTCCTGTTTCAATTCTTCAATCTTGTTTTGCAATTCTTTCTTAAACTTGTTATATTGCAATTCCAATTCATCGTAATTGAGCTTAACCATTGCAACTAATTTATTATTTTGATTAACAACCAAAGATTCCTGTACAAACCTGAAATTGTTTATAAGCGACTCTATCTCTTCGGGATAAATGTTTTCACCGGACGAAGTAAGTATCACGTTTTTTAGTCTTCCTTTGATATAGATTCTTCCCGATGAATTAATTTCTACCAAATCACCTGTTTTAAACCAGCCATCAGAAGTTATCACCATATCTGTCAGTTCCTCTTCCTTATAATATCCTTTCATCAGACTTGGACTTTTTACCCATAATTCACCTATTCCACAATCATTTACATCGTTGATTTTCATGTTAATCTCTTCGAGTTTAAATCCTGCTGATCCGAGTTTAACGTTATGAGCAAGCGCTGCGGACAAAAGTGGAGCCGTTTCGGTCAGTCCGTAGCCTATTGAATACGGGAATTTTGCCTCATACAGAAATCGCTCGGTATAATAATCCAGTTTTGCTCCTCCTATTCCGAAAAATACCAGTCTGCCGCCGAATGTCTTATACAGTTTTTTTCCCGCGATGCGATGCAATAACTTCCGTCCGATATTTGTTTTGTATAAATATCTGGTAATAAGGTGTTTATTGAATTTATCAAGAATATTTGTTTTGAATATTTTTTCGGAAATCAACGGAACTGTCAGCATATAAGTCGGTTTAATTTTTTGCATTGCGGGCAGTAAGACAGTGAGAGTCGGCGATTTTTCAAGATAATAAACGCGCGAACCTCCAAGTATTGGCAATAAAAAGCCAAGACTGCCTTCGTAAGCATGTGGCAAAGGTAAAATCGACAGGAAAACACTGTTTTCGTCAACAGGTTGAATTTTAATGACCATTTTCAACTGGTCGATAAGATTACAGTGAGTCAACATAACTCCTTTCGATTTTCCTGTAGTACCGGACGTATATATAATACTCGCAATATCGTCTGGAAGAACTTCTTTTTCAATGTTTACCGCTATATTTTCAGTATTTTTGTTTTCATATACCGCAAAAGTATCAACATCAATCCTGATTTTCAATTCCGATAAATTTATGGAATCCACCTTGTATCTCAAGCGGTTACTTACAAACAGCGCCTTACTTTCGGAATGATTGAGGATATTTTCGACCTCGGCAGATGAAAAATCAGGTAAGAGTGGGACAGCAATCGCTCCCATCGATACGACAGCAAAGTATATCACGCTGTATTTAGGAGTGTTATGAGTATAGATTGCAACTTTGTCGTCATGTCGTATTCCTAAACGTATCAACATTTCGCGCAAATTGTTCACTTCTTCTCCAAATTCTTTGTAGGAAACAGGCTCGCCTCCCACGAAAGCATTCATCATTTTAGAAGCATATTTCTCTGACGAATACTCCAATAAATCTTTTAAAGTTTTTAAACTTTCTTTTGTTTTTATTTCCATTTTGTTACAATTATCAGTCTTCAAGTTGATATTGTACAAATAATTCGATTGCCTGATATTCAGCCATTCCCAATTTATCAAAAAGTTTTGCAGTATTTTCATTTCGCTGTTCGGCACGCATCCAAAATTCGCGAGAATCGGTTCCGGGAAATAACGGACGATCTTTTTGCGATTGATGTTTATAGATTGCCAAACGTTTAATGATAACTTCGTTGGGACTTAATGGTACTGCCATTTCGGCTTCGGCAATATCCCATTCCTGCCATGCTCCACGATAAAGCCAAACTCTGCAGTCTTTTATCCATAATTCTTTTTTCAATCGCTTCAATGCTTCTTCAATTGCCTGAAAACATACACGATGTGTCCCATGAGGATCGGACAGGTCGCCTGCGGCAAAAATTTGATGAGGTTGTATTTTTTTCAGGAGTTCCATAATAATTTCCACATCTTCTTCACCTATAGGTTTTTTCTTTACTGTTCCTGTTTCGTAAAAAGGCAAATTAAGAAAATGAGTTCTGTTTTCAGGAATATTCAGAAATCTGCATGCCGCTTTTGCTTCGCCGCGACGAATTGCTGCTTTTATTTCACGAACATTATCGCAGTCGGGTTCGCCCGGCTTTTTTACTTTTAAAATATTTACCGCATCCATATACGATTTTGCGGCAACATCTTTGTCTTGTTTATATACCTGTGCATAATCGCGAACAAAATCAAGAAAACGAACAGCTTCGTCATCTGCAACAGCAATGCTTCCAGACGTTTGATATGCAACATGTACGTCATGTCCCTGTTCCGAAAGCCGAGCCAGCGTACCGCCCATGGAAATAACATCATCATCGGGATGTGGACTGAATATTATAACTCGCTTCGGATAAGGTTTTGCACGCTCGGGACGCGTTGAATCGTCGGCATTGGGTTTGCCGCCGGGCCATCCTGTTATTGTGCGCTGCAATTCGTTAAACACTTTTATGTTTATATCGTATGCTGTTCCGCGTTCGGTGATTAAATCGTTCATGCCGTTGTCGTTATAATCCTGCGAAGTGAGTTTGAGAACAGGTTTGTTCAGTTTTTCACACAACCAGAATACTGCGCGTTTCACCATTTTGTCGCTCCATTTACAGTTTCCAACAAGCCATGGAGTTCGTATGCGAGTAAGATGCGCCGCTGCCGATTCGTCAATTATTATGTTCACGTTGGGATGATTTTGCAGACACGAAGCGGGAACAAGATCGCTTTGCTTTTCTTCGACAAGGCGTTTAATTATCTTTGCTTTTGATTCGCCCCATGCCATCAGCAGTATTTTTTTTGCGCTTAATATTGTTCCCAATCCCATTGTAAAACAATACAGCGGAACATTTTCTTCGCCGTAAAAATCGCTTGCCTTGCCTATTCGTGTTGAATTGTTAAGCGACAAAACGCGCGTACGCGAATTTATTGCCGAACCCGGCTCGTTTGCTCCTATCTGTCCTGCACCATCAACGCCTAAAATTTGAATGTCTATTCCTCCGACTTTTTCTATCTCTTTTTCATATTCATTACAAAAATCAATTATATTTGCTTTCGAGATACTTCCATCAAACAGGTGTATGTTTTTTTTCTGAATATCAATATGGTCGAATAAATATTCGTACATATATCGATATCTGCTTTGCAACGAATTATTGTCAATCGGGTAAAACTCGTCGGTATTGAAAACAGCAACATTTTTAAAACTCAGTTTTTGCTGTTTATGAAGATCGACAAGTTCGTTATATACTTGCACGGGCGTAGAGCCTGCGGGCAATCCCAATACACAATTTTCATTTTTTTTGTTTTTTTCGATTATTATTTTTGCAATTTCTTTTGCAACTAATTTTGATGCAACCTCTGCGCTCGAAAATATAGACACATTCATGCGTTCCAAATGTTTCGCATAATCGGTTGACTGTATTAAACTGCTGTTCATTTTATATTTGATTACAAATTATAAGTTTTAATAGCGCAAAGGTATTATATTTTTTCAATTTATTACAACATTTTTCATCAATGTGGAATAGATATATGCTGTCATTGATAAAATAAGCCTTTGTATTATCTTCCAAAAAATTCGATACCTGTACCAAAACTCAGGAATATGTTTTTTGCTCGATGCAGAATAACACTGCGCTCAACGGTATCATAATAATGATTCATAAAAATTTATTTAATATCAAGTTTCATAAAGAAATGAAAAAATAACAAACAATGAATATTAAATAACAATATAATATTTATTATAAACAGACAATAATTAATGCAAAATACTTATATTTTATTGTTAAAATTATAATTGACTGCAAAAAGTCAGTATTAATTTATCAACTCATAAATCGGTAATTAAAAATTATCTTATTACCTTTGTACTGCTCAAAAAATAAAATTTTCATAAAAAAACAATACAAAATTATGTCAATACCGGAATTTAAATATCAAAATCCATTTCCGTTGAAACAAGATAAAACGGAATATTACCTGCTAACAAAGGCTCATGTGTCAACAGCAGAATTTGAAGGCAAAACAATATTAAAAGTCGAATCTGAAGGCTTAACCAAACTTGCGCAAACGGCAATGCGCGACTGTTCGTTTTTGCTGCGTACCGAACATCAGCAAATGGTTGCAAAAATTTTATCGGACTCCGAAGCCACCGAAAACGACAAATACGTTGCGCTTACAATGCTCCAAAATGCAGAAGTGTCGTCGAAAGGCGTTTTGCCCTTTTGTCAGGATACAGGCACTGCAACGGTCATAGCCAAAAAAGGACAGCAGATTTGGACGGGCGGCGGCGATGAAGAAGCCTTATCGCTTGGAATTTACAACACTTATACACAGGAAAATCTGCGTTATTCTCAAACTGTTCCGCTGACAATGTACAAAGAAAAAAATTCAGGCTGTAATCTTCCTGCACAAATTGATATTCAGGCAACAGACGGCGCCGAATACAAATTTCTGTTCATAGCAAAAGGCGGAGGCTCGTCAAACAAAACATATCTTTATCAAGAAACCAAAGCGCTGTTGAATCCCGAAACGCTCGAAAATTTTTTGATTGAAAAGATGAAAACGCTCGGCACGGCGGCTTGTCCTCCGTATCATATTGCTTTTGTAATTGGCGGAACATCTGCCGATGCATGTCTGAAAACGGTAAAACTTGCTTCCACAAAATATTATGACGAGTTGCCGACACAGGGAAACGATGGCGGACAGGCATTCAGAGATATTGAACTCGAGGAAAAAATTCTGCGGGCGGCGCAGGAATCGGGATTTGGCGCACAGTTTGGAGGAAAATATTATGCTCACGATGTTCGAATAATTCGTCTTCCGCGTCATGGCGCTTCGTGTCCTGTGGGTTTGGCAGTATCATGTTCAGCCGACAGAAACATAAAGGCAAAAATCAATAAAGATGGCATTTGGATTGAAAAATTAGAAGAAAATCCCGGACGCTTTATTCCCGCCGAATTTCGCAAAACCGAAGAAAGCGGAGCAATAAAGATTGATTTAAATCGTCCGATGAAAGAAATTCTTGCAGAACTCACAAAATATCCTGTTGCCACTCGATTGTCGTTGAGCGGAACTATAATCGTAGGACGCGATATTGCACATGCAAAACTTAAAGAACGCATAGATGCCGGCGAAGGACTTCCGCAATATATAAAAGAACATCCTGTTTATTATGCAGGCCCTGCAAAAACTCCGCAAGGAATGCCGTCAGGTTCGTTTGGTCCGACAACGGCAGGACGTATGGATTCGTATGTTGATTTATTCCAGCAGCATGGCGGAAGCATGATTATGATTGCAAAAGGCAATCGCAGCCAGCAAGTTACCGATGCCTGTAAAAAACACGGAGGATTTTATCTCGGCAGCATCGGAGGACCCGCTGCAATTTTGGCGCAAAATAACATCAAAAAAGTTGAATGTCTTGAATATCCCGAACTTGGAATGGAAGCGATATGGAAAATTGAAGTCGTTGATTTTCCCGCATTCATTTTAGTTGACGATAAAGGTAACGATTTTTTCAAACAACTGAAACCATGCATTGTACGGAATAAGAATTAACAATAAGATTTTTAAACTTTTTACTATATACTCTATATTTGTTTCTCCTTACAAAGTAAAATTTCAAAATACAAAAATTAATAAACAGGCATTTTATAAAATGTTTATTTGGACAACCTGACAGGTTTCTGAAAACCTGTCAGGTTGTCTTCTCTAATTGCTTTGTATTTAATACTGTATATAAATTGTGTTTAACATTTTTCGTGCTGTATATCTAAAATATTTTGCGGAATTTCCAAAATGTTTTGGGTAATGTCCCAAAGGTTTCGGGTAATGTCCAAAATGTTTTGGGTAATGTCCCGAAGGTTTTGGGTAATGTCCCGAAGGTTTCGGGTAATGTCCCGAAAGTCTTGCGGAATGTCCCAAAGGTTTCGGGTAATGTCCAAAATCTTTCGGGTAATGTCCAAAATGTTTTGGGTAATGTCCAAAATCTTTCGTGTAATGTCCAAAATCTTTCGTGTAATGTCCAAAATCTTTCGTGTAATGTCCAAAATCTTTCGTGTAATGTCCAAAATCTTTCGTGGGACTTCCTTAATGTTGACGTAAATATTCGCGATGAAGAAGTAAACAATTGTCAATAAAAATGTCCCGTCAGCGACAGCAAGCATCATCAAACCTGACAGGTTTCGGAAACCTGTCAGGTTTAAAATGTCTGTTTATTAATTTTTTGTATCTGTAAATTTCACTTTGTAAGGAGAAACTAAATATTGCTCTTTATATGTTCATTACAGCAAAATTTTGTTCTTCCATATCGGGCTTGATATTGCGTACAAGCATTTTCATGGTTGCAGTATTTGCGGTAGAAATAAAAATATTTGTACCTGAATTTTTTGATGATTTTATCTTATTTTCGTCAATAATTTTTTGTGCCTGCAATGCAACCGCCGGTGCGGGATTTATAACTGTTAACGCATCGTTTGCAATTTTGTTTATAGCATCAATAAGAAACGGATAATGCGTACAGCCAAGTACAAGTTTATCGGCGCCCGCATCAATAACAGGATTAATATATTTTTGCAACAGCAATTCTACTTCGTGTCCGTACGTTTTGCCGTTTTCGACAAGTTCAACCAAACCATCGCCTGTCTGTTCGATAACTTTAACATTTGCAGCGAATTTTGTAAGCGTATTCAGATACAGTTCGCCTTTGAAAGTTCCTGCCGTTGCAAGCACTCCGACTATTCCGCTTTCAGATTCTATTGCGGCAGGCTTGATGGCTGGTTCCATTCCTACAAAGGGAACGGAAAAATGTGAACGTAAATATTTTATCGCCGCCGCTGTTGCCGTATTGCATGCAACAACAATAATATCCGCATTTTTATTAATCAAAAATTCGGATATTTTTTTTGCCCTTTCAACGATTTCGTCTGCCCGTTTGCGTCCATACGGACAGTGTGCGCTGTCTGCAACATAAACAAAATCCTGATTTGGCATTAAACCGTAAAGTTCTTTCCAAACGGATATTCCTCCAACACCTGAGTCAAAAATTCCTATCATAATGCAAAAATAATATTTTTTTGAGAAAGTATGATACAGGCAGTTTGGAAAATTATACAAACCTGTCAACTTTTTTCAGGATGTTGCAATTTTTGCAACGGGTTAACAGTTAGATACTATTGTGATCCGGGCGGGATTCGAACCCACGACCCGCAGCTTAGAAGGCTGCTGCTCTATCCAACTGAGCTACCGGACCTGTTTCTCATTTTGGAGCGCAAAGGTATTAATTTTACTCCAATTACAAAATTTTTCGTGAATTAATTCAAAATTTTACGTCAGGGCATAGCAATCTCATTTTATTATTGATATTTTGAAGCCGAGTTTCGCGGAAGATATTGTATGTCTGATTTACATATTTTTTATTTTATCCAATAAATATTCTAATCCAAGCAACTCTCCACAAGTGTTAAGAGCCGTAAGCGATGTGCCTACAATTCCATGCAGATTGATATTTTGTCCGCTCAACAAAAGGTTTTTCAATTTTGTACGGACAGGAATATGGGACAGCATAATATTTTTGCAATCTTTTTTCACACCGTATAGCGCCCCCTCTTTTTGATTGTAAAAATCTCTGATTGTCAATGGAGTTGCACTGTAAACGTTTGCTATAGAATTGCGAATATTGGGAAAGATGAGATCCAATTTATTTATAATCTGCTGTTCGCAACGTTTTTTGAATGCATTATATTCATCGCCACGCTTACCAACTGTGGTATTTTCCCATTTTTGTACCACGGAAAAAGGCATAATGCAATTTACAATCATTTTTTGTGCAAATTTGTCATGCATCTTTACAGGCGGAGTAATGTACATTATTCCGTTTGGGAAAGTTTCCTCCTGATATTCATAGTGTCGCCACACTTGACTGTAATCGTCAATGTAATAGCCAGTATAATTCAGATATGGAAAAGTTTCAGGCTTGAAAATGATATACACCGTAAAAGCCGAATAACTGTTTGGAATGCTGTCAATCCGTTGCCAGTACGAACGTTGTATTTTTGAAGTATCCATCAATTTAAAAAGCGAAGATGGGTGTATCGTCGAAATATACCAGTCGGCAGAATATTGCCTGTTGTCCGCAGTTTTTATATGCGTAATTGCTTTATTCTCTATTTCAATATGTTTCACCCCGTTGCGGGTAAAAACTTCTCCGCCATACTGTCGTATAACATTCATCAAAGCATCTGCCAGCTGTTGACTGCCGCCCACAAAACGCGCTGCGCTTTCGATATACAAAGAGCTGATAATAGAATGAATATATGCAGGCGTATGATACTGGTCGCCACCATAAAGTGGATTGGACAATGCCAGCACGGCTCGCAATGTTTCGTTTTCGGTAAATGAGTTAATAAAATCGCCTACGCTTTGCATGAATTTTTCCGAATGATGATTAAAAAAATCACCATGTTCCAAATGAAATATTTTTGCTTCGTCCACAATGTCGTACATAGCGCGTACATAGCGCGTTATGTTTTCTCGCTCTTCGGGAAAATGCCGAGCCAGAGTGTCGATAAACCTGTCCACGCCTTTGGCATAGCGATAAATTTTGCCATCTCTGCCAATTTGGAAGAGTTCAAAACAATCGTCATCACTTGGCAAAATCGACAATTTATCCATAATGCCGAGCCAAGAACAGATTTTGTTCATTACACCACCTTCCTGAAAAGAGCCGATAACATGCATACCTGTTTCAAAGTCAATACCATTACGCCTAAAAAGATGCAGCCCGCCGCCAATTCTGTAATGTTGCTCAAAAACTTTTACATCATATCCTTCTTTGCTCAAAATAGCGCCACAGAAAAGCCCGCCTACTCCGCCGCCTATAATAATTATTGATTGCTTTTTTATTCTCTGATTCATTAATAAATTCATATTTACCGCATAACAAAAATTATAAATTACTCATTTAATTGCTTTATTTTTAATGAATTAATTATAATATAATTTGTTTTGAAAAAATGACGTTTTGTATCAAAAAGTCAATATCGACTGTAAAAGTACACAATTAATTGCAATTCTTCGCAATCTTCGCTATAAAAAATCAAACAGAAAAGAACGCAAAACCGCCGTTTCAAATAAACAAATGGATTAATAATGAATAATTAACAAATACTAATGATACGAAAGAAAAACATATTAAGCAAAACAAATAATTACTAATTATTAATTGTCAATTATCCATTGTTTTTTAACACTTCTCAAAAAAATTTTTTGACTTATAATTTATATTATAGGCGCACATAAATCACATGAAAACAATAAATTGCAAATTTTATCAACAGGTTATCAACAAGTTGTTGACAAGCATGCAATTTGCAGATATTAAATAATAATATATCTTTGCACATGGAACAATTTGTCCTATAATATAAATTATAAGTCAAAAAAAAAAATTTTTTATTGTAAAGCCAAAAGTTATGAAAAAAATCCTATCAATTGCGTTTTTAACGCTTCTCAGTATGGGTGTCATGTCAGGTCAGACAAAGGTTACAGGGAAAGTAACCGACCTGAATACAAACGACCCCGTATCGTATGCATCGGTTGCCGTCAAAGGTTATGCTACCGCAGGTACATTTACCGACGATAACGGCAATTACACTATTAACATGCCAGAAGGCAGTATTACGCTTGTGTTTAGTTTCGTAGGTTACAAAACACAGGAAGTTGTTGTAAATAATCGCAGTATTATTGACGTATCTCTTGAACCTGATGTTGCACAAATCGAAGAATCGTTTGTTGTGGCTTACGGCACGGCAACAAAAGGAAAATATTCGGGAGCTGCCGCTGTTATAAAGGCAGATAAAATACAGGATATTCCTGTTGTAAGTTTTGAGCAGGCATTGGCAGGAAATACTCCGGGTATTCAAATTAACAGTACATCGGGGCTTCCCGGCTCGTTTCCCGAAATCAGAATTCGCGGCGCAGGTTCTATGAACGCAGGAAACAATCCTCTTTACATTATCGATGGTGTTCCTGCAATTAGCGGCGACCTTTCTACTTCAAACACGACTACAAGCAGTATGAATTTCTTAAATCCGAGCGATATTGAAAGCATAACGATATTGAAAGATGCTGCAGCCGCTTCGCTCTACGGTTCGCGTGCAGCCAACGGAGTTGTGCTTGTTACTACAAAGAAAGGTAAAGCAGGAAAAACACAGTTTCGTTTTAAAGCCGATTTGGGCTTGTCTGATTTTGCATTCAACAACTTTCCACTGGCATCAGATGCCGAAACGGAAATGTTGCACAGAGAAGCATGGACAAATTATGGTTCGCTTCAGTTAGGATATTCGGGAACTCAACTTGAACAGTACGTAAACGGTCAGGTAGAAACGTATTATCCTGCCAAGCAATCCGAATATGTTTATGTTGACTGGAGAAAAGAATTATTCCGTACAGCAGTTACGCAAAATTACGAGTTGAGCGTATCGGGCGGAGACGAAAAAACCCGCTTCTTTTTATCAGGTTCTTATAATAAAAATGAAGCCGTAACAAAAGGAAGATTTTTCGACAGAATATCAGCCAATATGAATTTTGAACACAAGGTTAACAAATATATAGCCGTGGGAGTAGGACTTCAATATTCATACACTGACCAGGCGGGACATCAGGAAGGAGGCGCAGCTTACGACAATCCATGGTGGGCAGCAATGTCGTTTCTTACATGGCGCTGGCCTGCATATAATGCAGATGGAACTTACTGGACAGGATTTGATGGTGGAAAAAATGCTTACGATTTAAATAATTCAAGTTATAGAAATCCTCTTCTTAACAACGCCACACAGATAACAACATCCGCTCAAACTCGACTCTTAATGAAACCTTGGTTAGAAGTTGATATTATTGATGGTTTAAAAGCCAAAACAATTTTTGGATACGACGGAATATATATACATGATAAATTCGGCTGGCTTCCCGACCATGCTAACGGACATGCTTATGGAGGAGATGGTTTTTTGGCAGTAAAAAAACATGAGTATTCGAAACTGGTTTCTTCAAGCACGCTGAATTACAGCAAAACATTTGCCAGCGATCATAATTTGAGCGCTATGATTGGCTGGGAAGCAGAGAAACAGTCGAATTATCACGATTATATGGGTAAAAATGATATGGCAAGTACAAAAGTCATATCAATGAATATGCTTGCTAATGTTTACGGCGATGTTACCGATTATGACGATGAATCGGCTTTGCTTTCGTTTATAAGTAGCGTGAATTACAATTACAAATCAAAGTACTTCTTTGCAGCGACTTACAGAAGAGATGGTTCTTCGCGACTGTCAGAAAAAAATCGCTGGGGAGATTTCTGGTCAATTTCCGGTTCATGGAGAATTAAAAGCGAAGATTTTATGCAAAACATTAACTGGTTAGACGATTTGCGACTCAGAATCTCTCACGGCATAAGCGGAACATTACCTACGTACTGGTATTATTACAAACCGTTCTATAGTTTTGAAGCTTACGGTAACAAAGGTTCGTTTTATATTTCAACCGCCCACAATCCCGAACTGACATGGGAAAAAAATGCAAGTACAAATATCGCCGTTGAAAGCCGGCTGTTCAACAGATTTAGTTTTTCAGTAGATTTTTATATAAAACAAACGAAAGACCTTTTGATGAGTGGAACCACATCTGCAATTTCAGGTTTTACTTCATATCTTCGTAATATAGGCTCAATGAAAAATACAGGTGTTGAAATAGATGTAAATGTTGATATTATTAAAACCAAAGATATAACATGGACGGCAGGAATTAACTGGACTGCCAATAAAAACAGAATAACAGAAATGTCGTACGAAGGAGAAGAACTTCTTGAGAGTGTGTATATATTAAAAAAAGGCTATTCATATAATCAATACTACACAAGAGAATATGCAGGCGTTAATCCCGAAACAGGTCAGGTACAGTTTTACAGAAACAATAAACTGCCAGATGGAACTTATAATAAAGAAATTGTAAATTCGGCAAGCAATGCAAGCAATATTCTTATCGAAGGTAAAACAGGCGACCCGAAAGGCTACGGCGGAATTACTACAGGTTTCAGATATAAAAATTTAAGCGTCAGCATGCTTTTCAACTATATGTATGGACATTATGTATTCGATCAGGCACAGGATCAAATGTCTGTTGACGGTGGTACAAGTTATTACAGATCAATAAGCAAAGAACAGTTGCGCCGCTGGCAAAAACCCGGCGACATCACAGATGTGCCGCGCCGCATGCCCGGAGACAGAGCAGGTTACTACAACTCATCAAGAATGTTGATGAAAGGAGATTTTATTCGTCTTAAAAGCATAACAGTATCATACAATCTTCCAAAAAACTGGACTAAAAAAGTCAGTCTGGAAGACGTAAGAATTTACGCAGCAGGTAATAATATCTTTGCTGTTACCGATTTGTATTTCGATCCTGAATTGTCAAGTTCAAGAGGTTTTGTCAACAGACAGACTCCTCCCATCAGGACAATATCTTTCGGAGTGGAACTTTCATTTTAATTTTAATCTTAAATAAATTTCGATATGAAAAAATATAATACAATAACAGTGATGACATTATTAGCAATTGCTCTAATGTTTACCTCGTGTTCGGACTTTCTTAACACAAATCCGACAGACAGGCTGCCTTCTGACCAGGTTGAAACGCTCGACGATGCAGAAAAAATCGTTAACGGTTTTTACATTAACATGAAATGGAACGATTATTACGGTACTCCCCTAATGCTGCTGGGAGAAACCAGAGGCGATGACCTAAGACCGCGGCGCGAAACAGGAGGCTATGCTCAAATTTATAATTACGAGTTTACTCCTTCACTCAATTCGTACAGCGGAATTTGGAGTACGGCATACAATGTCATAATGAATACCAATGTATTTTTAAATATTTGGGACGATATTCCTGCAACATCAGTCGATGAAACAGCAAAAAAAGACGACCTCAAAGGGCAGGCATTAACCGTGCGAGCATTTTGCCATTTTGATATTGCAAGAGTCTATGGTTATCCTTACCAAAAAGACAGCGGAGCATCCTTAGGCGCAGTGAAAGGAAACAGAATAATTAATTTGGGAGAACAGGTCGAACGTTCTCCTGTCAAAGAAACTTACGAATTTATAATTCAGGATTTAACAGAAGCGCTTCCTTTACTTTCAAAAGATAAAAATCATGGTAATTTTAACTATTGGGGAGCAAAAGGTTTACTTGCCAGAGTTTATCTGTATATGGGCGATTATGATAACGCCTTCAAGCATGCAAACGAAATACTTACCGATGCCGATAACCCTTACACCCTGATTTCCAATGCCGCCTACGCCGATTCGTGGGGAAAACCCGACAGTCCCGAAACAATGCTGGAATTGCTGACATCTGCATTTTCTCACATAGATGATAATGGAGGCGTAGATTCATGGTATTATGTACTGTGGCACGGAGAAGGTTTTTCAGCCGGTAATCTTATTCCTACGGATGCATGGCTTGCAATTTTGGATGAAGATCCCGACGATGTCAGACACAGTTTAACCATACAGAGAACAGAAGGAGGCGTTACTTTCAGATGGCTGGCAAAATTTCCCGGAAATAACGGAGATGGAGACTTCAAAATTAATAATCCAATGATCATGCGTCTGTCCGAAATTTATCTTATCGCAGCAGAAGCCGCATTAATGAAATCATCGCCCGACCAGAGCAAAGCCGACGATTATTTGCATAAAATAAGAGAACGCGCAAATCCGTCAACAGCACAAATTACTGCAACTGTTGACGATGTGCTTAAAGAAAGAAGAAAAGAATTTATTGGCGAAGGACATCGCTATTTCGATTTGGGGCGCTTGGGATTAACGGTTAATCGCGATACTCCCGATAATAAACTGCCGGCATCTTCCGAGTATAAAGTCGTTGACCCATGGAACATGCAAGGAAATCAGTTTCAGGTAATTTTACCTTTGTCAAATTATGAGAGATCATCCAATAAAGCGGCATTTCAAAATCCCGGATATCCTGATTAATTTTTCAAAATATATGTACATAAAAAGCAACTGCTCAAATATTGGGCAGTTGTTTTTTTTAATTATGCTGACGCAAATATCCAAAATGAGGAAGTAAACTTTTAAGATGAAGAAGTAAACTTTTGAGATGAAGAAGTAAACTTTCGAGATGAAGAAGTAAACTTTCGAGATGAAGAAGTAAACATTTGAGATGAGGAAGTAAAAATTTGAGTTTAAGAAGTAAAAATTTGAGTTTAAGAAGTAAAAATCCGAGTTTAAGAAGTAAAAATCCGAGTTTAAGAAGTAAAAATTTGAGTTTAAGAAGTAAAAATTTGAGTTTAAGAAGTAAAAATTTGAGTTTAAGAAGTAAAAATCCGAGTTTAAGAAGTA
>JAISYZ010000063.1 GCA_031269545.1 Prevotellaceae bacterium | reverse complement strand
TGTTTTCAAATAATGAACTTTGCCGCGCTTTTTCTCTACGACAACGACACTTATGCTTCCTGACCTATTGTTTTTTTTGCGTACATACATACTGCAAAAGTAGAGAATTTTTCTTTGCGACGCCCAAAATGGTGTCGCAAATTTTGTAAAATATTGATATACATGCTTTTATGTAATAACACTATATAAAGTGTTAAAGTCAGGAAATTCTTATCGCTGTTTTTTTATATGCACAACAACTCCTTAAACACTTGGCACAACGTCTTTTTTATTCAGTTTCTAATAATTCGATTTGAAAAACTGCATGTATTCGGCAATGTTTTTGTTTTGTTTCAGTTTCTGCAAATTTTCGGGACTGATAATAAAATGCAAATATTCCGAATCTTTCAGTTTTGCCGTAAAGCCCGATTTTGCAAGCATTTCGCTGTAATAAGCGCTTGCGGCTTTTTTGTCGGGAAACGTCTTTACAAGTATCAACTGATATTTATTGTCAAAGGTTTCTACCGCAGTTTCGTAATTATTGTCGAGATAATTATCGGCATTGAACAAAATTATTTCAAACGAAATCAAATTTACATCGAGCGATTTATCAACCAGCGCTGCAATGTACTGTTCTTTGTCGCTTGGCAAATAATTTTCGCTTTGAGTAGATGTTTGCTGTGTGTTGTCCTGAATTTGCGCTGTTATTCTGACTTCGTCCTGCTGCAATATTTTCAGCATTTCGTTTGCCGTTTTTTGTGTTTCGGTTCCGCTGTATTTTGTTGTTATTTCTGTCAATGCTTCTTTGTATGCGGTAATATTGTTTTCGTAGTTTGTTGCAAGCGTTTTCAACAGATCAAGCCGTGCAATGATTTTAATATCGCTGTTTTCTGCAATCACCGAATTTATCAGCGACAGTGCTTCCGTGTTTCTGTTTTCTCTGTAAAGATTTAGCGCCTGTTCGTACGAATTTTCAATTTGCTGCTCTTTGCGTTCCATTTCCTGCAAATATCCGGGATTGATAATCGACAGGGTAAAAATATTGTCGGGATAATAAGTTGAAAGTAACTGTTTGTATCTGTCTGCTTCCGAAATGTTGCCGTTTTCGGTATATAAGTTATAAAGATTGTAATATGCGGATGCAATATATTCGCAATCGGGAAAACGTTTTACGAGTTCTTCAAATGCTTCGGTTGCGCGTTTGTTGTCGTTCATGTCATTTTTGTAAGCGGTAGCAACCAGATACAATGCATGCATAACTTTTTCGTCTGATATTTGCATCGCTTCGGCGGTCAGCGGCAAGCCTTGCAGATAGTATTCTTTTTTGTCGGGCGTTAACTCAGGTTTTTGCGGCGCAGTTTTTTCCTGATTATCGGTGATTTTTGCGGTATCGCTTGTTACATTTGCCGATGTCAGTTCTTCGTTTTGTATTTCATCGAAAAGATCACCTTCGAACATTCCTTTGTTTTTGCGCCGCCAGTTATCTTCGAATTTGCGGCGTCCCCAGCGCATGTTGAAATCGGTCAATCCCTGATTCAGTTGCGCCGTATTGTAAAAATACCATTTTGCATTTGCTCCGCGCGAACTTTGAGTTGCTGCATTTTCCCGCGTGCCGTAGCGTTCCATATCCGACTGCATTACATAATATTGACGGCTCTGTTCTGCTTTTTGCTGTTCTTCTTTCTGTTTTTTTACTTCGGCAATCATATTGTCTATGATTTTATCGCGTTCAGACTGAGGCATTTTTGCAATATTTTGCAAACTGTCTTCGCGTTCTACAATTTCGAGATTGGGCGCCAAAACTTCGAGTATGTCAATTCTGTTTGAAATATCTTTGTAATCGTAATGTGTTTGCGGCAGCGATGTGCGCGCTTCTTTGTAGTTATAAAACGATTTGACAAAATCGGGAGTTGTAAAATACAAATCAGCAAGAGCCTTGTGCGAAAGTCCGAGCTGCACAGTATTGTCAAGATTTTTTTCTATTGACTTTTGATAATAATCGGCAGCCGTTTTATAGTTGTTGTTTATGCGTTCAAGATTTCCGAGCGCATAATAAATCTGGTCTAAATATTCATCGTTTTTTTTATCTTTCAGCATTTTTGTGTAAAGCGATTTCAGTTCGTTGCCATGTGTTGCGGGGTCGAATGAATTTGCTTTTTGAATTTGCGCTGCAAAACGCACGCTGTAAGGCGCGTTCATTTTCGAAACTTTGGTGAAATATTTTAACGCATTTTCATTGTTTCCTGTTTTTTGATATAATTGAGCAAGTAAAAAGGTATATCTTATTTTTATTAAACGCTTTTTCGTAAATTCCAGCGCTTTTTGCAAACGTTCAGCCGCTTCTCCGTATTTTTCCTGTTTTATAAGCAGATTTGTCCATGCCGAATGATATATTTGATGATGCTGTTTGGGATAGTTTCGTATTTTGCTTATGGCTGTCAGTCGGGTTTCGGCATCTTCCAAATCGTTACGTTCGGTTGAGATTATTGCTCTCCAAATACGCGATTCGTATAAAACGGTATCCCGCGCATATTGCGAATCCATATATTCGAGAGTTGCCGCCGCTCCTGTATAATCCTGCATGTATGCCTGCGATTTTGCTATAAGCATGTGGGCTTGCGGAACTTTCTCGTTAAATTCTTTTTTGTTGTAAAATGCACGTTCGTCCTTATCCATTTTTTTACCGCTCGTGCGTGCTGGTTTTGCACTTATTGAATGATCGTTTATAACTTTATTCGATTTTGTAATGGCTCTGTCCATGTCGGATGTTACTCTGTTGGGCGTTTCACTGAACGAAAACGAAAATACAGGCAGCAGTTCATCAAACGATACAGGATACGTTTCTTCGGCTTTTTTAATGCCTTCTTTATAACTTTCATAACCGTTGAAATAGGTATTATAATGTCCTGTAAATTTATGAAAAGCGCGTGTTGTCGCCGTATTCTTTTTAGTTGAACACGAAACAGCGATTGCTAATAAAACGGCAAATGCAATTATTTTTTGTAAAAGTTTCATCAATTATATTTATAAATAAAGCACAAAGATAATTTTTCTTTAATTAATTACATATTGTTAACATAAAAATAATAAAATAAATTTTGTATTAATAATAAAAATTAACAGTTTGGCGGGATTTAGTCGAAGATAAACAGGCAATAAAAAGAAAAAATACAGATGTTATGTTGCATGGCATAAATTATTTGTTGATTTGTTTATTCAGTTGAAATTTATAAAGATAAATTAACCCATTCTTTTATTTGTTTGTTCGTCATTGCGAACCCGCAGGGTGAAGCAACCGAAGCTCAACGGAGTTAATCCAGACTTACGACTTATGATTAACGACTAACTACTGTGTTTCTATGTTTAATGTTTTTTACCGCAAAGTTCTACGCAAAGGACGCAAAGATTGTTTTAATTAGCAATTAACAAT
Source organism: Prevotellaceae bacterium (assembly GCA_031269545.1). Taxonomy (GTDB): domain Bacteria; phylum Bacteroidota; class Bacteroidia; order Bacteroidales; family UBA932; genus JAIRKV01. The sequence continues at coordinate 224 of JAISYZ010000063.1, read as the reverse complement.
TAATAATTAATAATTAATAATTTTCCGGGTTAATTTCTTGTTCTTCTGGATTAACTCCGTTGATCTCCGCTGCGCTTCGGTTGGCTGCGCCGAACCCTGCGGGTTTCGGTTGCTTCGTCGCTGCGCTCCTCGCAATGAAGAATAAGAAACAAAACCTGACAGGTTTAATGAGGCTTTTTGTCCCTGACGGGACATTTTTATTGACAATTGTTTGTTTTGTTATT
>JAISYZ010000004.1 GCA_031269545.1 Prevotellaceae bacterium | reverse complement strand
CTCGGCCTCCGCAACGGCTAGGTCATTGCGCTACGCTCCATTCCCACGCCGTTGCTCCGGCACATTTTGTCCGCCCTGCAAATGCTACGCATTTGCTTATTCGGGCGGCCAAAACGTCGTAAACAGCCGGAACGTTATGTGCAATTGTGCCTAAAAATTTCTGAAGAAAGGGCTTGACAGAAAATAACGGATATGGTAAAATAAAATATTGATTTATAGGAGGATTATATGGAAAAGAAACTTGACCCTAAAGAACATGAGGATTTACTTAATGAAGTAGATCGTGAAATCGATGAAGCAATGGCAACACCCGGAGGGCTACAGAAATATATAGATGATTTAGAAGAATTCTATAATAATATCCCGGAGGAAGATTTAAATGAAGCTCTTGATAGTGTTGAATATAATGCTATAAGTACAATGTTAAAATGGTCAGAAGAAGATATGAGATCGAAATTAGCAGAGGCACCATCATCTGTTTTAAGAGAGTATATCAGATTTATCAACCTAAATAAAAATCTCCAGGAAGGAAACAATAACAAAATCACTTTGTTATTTGAACTTTTGAAAGAATCAGAAAAAAAAGTATCAAAAAAAAGACCACATGATATAAATCAAGTTTTTTTATGTGGATGGATAACAAAAGATAGCAGTAAATTTACTAAAAGTGAAACAAATTATGGTTGTAAATTTACTGTGGCAGTAAATAGCATCGGCAGATCTAGTATAGATGAGAATGCTTATACAACTTTTTTAGATATTGAATATCGTGGGAAGAATGCTCTTTCGATAAGCCCATACCTTATTAAAGGGAAAAGGGTTTCCTTAACTGGAAAAATAAAACAATATAGGTGGGAACAGGAAGGTGAATGGCATAGCCGCCTTGTAATTCTTGCTAGTGAAGTATTATTTTTTGATGATACGAGAAATCAAAATACAAATGAAGAATGAAATGCTAATAATATAAGAACGGCACAACTGCACATAACAGGTCTGTTTACGCTTCACCGCCAATTGTTTGAACTGTGATTTTTAGGATTCGTATGAGTATAAAAAATACAACGAAAAGACATCGTTCATTTTCAAATATTATAATCAATATAAACCTGAAACCTTAAATCTCATGTTTTTCACCAGACAAAACTGCTTTCAAAAACGGCTGTGTTGTTTTTACTGTCGCTTACAACGAGTTTCAGGCTGTGCTTTTTGTTGCGCACGATACGCTTCGAGTCAAATTCGTAAATTAACATTTTATTTTTTGCATCATATTCAAACAACGCCCATTCGCCATCGATGTAACCTGCATACTTTTGTATTCCCGAAAGATTGTCTTCAATTTTGACTTTCAATCCTGTTTGTTTCCGTAAATCTTCGCTGTTCTTAAATTTTGGAGTTACAAGCGGACTAAGCGTATCGACAGCAACAAAATAATAAGCCGTTGACGATATTTTGGCGTTTACAAATCCCATAAAATATTTGGCATTTACGGCTGACAGTTTTCCATTGCGAAGTTCGCCAATCACAACTTTATTGCGCAAACTGTCGGCGACTTTGGCTTTTATGACAATATCAAAAGGTTTGTGTGCTGCCGCCGAATGTAAATTTACAAAATATACCGCCGAAAAATTACTTGCAACAGTATCCGATTTTTTCAATTCAATGTAAACATTATCGTAAAACGTTTCGGGTTTAATAATCAAACCTGCGCCTTCGTTCAATATTGCAGATCCTGATTTCCATTCAACACAGTTAGATTTTTGATGATTCACAAATTTATTTTTGTCAGATTTTTTCTTTGCCTTTATGTTGAAATTCAAGACACTTTTATTTTTGTAATCATCTTCGAGAGTGATTGATACACTATGCATTAAACTGTCGTTAATCTCAATAATTCCAGTGTTTACAACGTTTTTATATTTATTCAGATTATTTCCCTGTTCAACGAAAGTTTTTATGACGTTGCGATTTTCGTTTATCAGCAAATCGTAGGCTTGCAGCGAATTTATGTAACGGCTTTTTTCAAAAGCGACAGAATCAATAAAACAACTGAAAATCACAGTATTGTCGAGCGATACGTGTATTTTTCTTATTCCAAGTTTGTTGTAAGTTTCGGTAACATTGTCGAAAGCCTCAATTCCGAAAAAGGCAGGCGATTCTGTTTCTACTGTTTTTGAGATATTATGTTTGCCTTTCAGGTTTTTAAATGGAATTTCCTGCGTTATCCGTTTAAAACCGACATTCATAAAACTGTCAACAGTAAATATTGTCAGCGCTTTTATTGTTGGCGGAATGTTGTCGGTAATATCGTAAAATTTCGGTATCGGATTTATCGGAACATTGAGTGAATCTCTGATTTCGAAATGCAAATGAGGACCAAACGAACCGCCGCTGTTTCCTGCAAAACCTATTATTTCGCCACGTTTCACTTTGAATACAGCTTCGGTAAACACAGTGTCGATTGCAAAACTTTTGCGTTTATACTGTTCTGTTTTTATAAAATTTGCGAGAACAGTGTTAAATTTTTGCAAATGCCCGTAAACGGTAATATTTCCGTCTGAATGTTTTAAATAAACACAATTTCCGTATCCGTAAGGACTTACGCTCAATCGATAAACGCAGGCATCATCGACTGCATAAACTTTTGCGCCGGGTTTTCCACCGATTTTCAAATCTATGCCCGAATGAAAATGCATCGAACGTAATTCGCCGTAATTTGCAGAAAGCAACAATTTTCCGTCAAGGGGATTTATTAATTTATTTTGAGCATAGGCATCGCATATACCAATGCTAAAAACAAGCAATAATAATATTTTCTGTAACCTCATCCAAACTGTCTTATAAATCAAAATCATTATAAATTTTAAAAAAATTATCGCAAAAATATGATTAAATTTTGAGAAGTTAAAAAAAAATATTTACTTTGCAGAATGGAAAATATTGTTTAATAGTTGTAAATGCTTGCAGAACTGAAAAAAAAGATTAACGAACTTATCTCGCTTTACGAAACAACAAACTCGGAAAAGAGTAATGTAATAAAGGAAAAAGCGGAATTGCAGACAATTATAAACGAAAAAAACAACAAAATAAACGAATTGGAGAAACGAATAGAAATTTTGCAACTTGTTAACGCTTTTAAAACAGGAAGCGCGGACGAACGGGAAGCAAAACAGAAAATCGAGAAAATCGTGCGGGAAATAGAAAAATGTATAGCCATGTTAAATAACTAATGATGGACGAATTGATAGAAAACAGTAACGCTGCTACAACAGAAAATGATGAAAATATAATAAAAGTTAGATTGAAGATAGCCGAACGGACGTATAATTTTCATATTAAGAAAGGAGAAAGGGCAGAGGCAGATGAAGAAAGGCTGCGCACTGCGACTAAAATGATAAATGAAGAAATAGAGCGTTGTAGAGAAAAACATAAATGTCCCGAATCGCAGGATGCATTATCGTTGGCAATAATGACTTTTGCACTTGAAAAGATTGATGGAATGGTTATGCGAAACGAATTAAGTGATTTGAATGTAGAAATTGAAAACTACCTGCAAATACACGAAAAAAAATAAAACGGTCTTTGAAAAAACAATAATTTACCCGCATTATTGCTGAATTTTTGCGAAACTCAACATTAAAATATTAAAGGAGTTTAATTCGGACACTCAAAAACAGGCCTTGTAGCTTTTTCGGAAGTGAGTATTGACTGTCAATACCGATGGACGTTTGCGATAAACCGGTGGCTCCGCCCGTAAATATACAGGGTTATCGACATTAATCAGCGATTTTGCGGGTTTTTTATACATATAAAAAATTAAAAATTTAATTAGTTAATTAAAATTAAACAAACAAAAATATAGAAAATGGATAATATACTAATTGGCGTGGTTGCGGTTATAACAGGATTAATTGCATCTTGGTTCATAATGATGGCAGCGCTCAACAACAAACGCAAACGCGTTAAAAAAGAGGCTGAGATTATAATAAAAGAGGCACAAACCGAAGCCGAAACCATGCGAAAAGAAAAAGAATTACAGGCAAAAGAAAAATTTATGCAACTGAAATCAGACTATGATAGAAAAGTAAACGAACACAGTCTGAAAATGCAACAAGCCGAAAACAAAGCCAAACAACGCGAAATATCAATAAATCAACAATTAGGCGACATTCAACGAAAACAAAAAGAAGTTGACGCTATTAGAGTGAATTTATCGGCTCAAATGGATTTGCTCGAAAAACGCAATAACGAAAGCGAAAAAATTCACAAGTTACAAGTCGAAAAACTCGAAACAATAGCAGGAATGTCGGGCGAAGAAGCAAAAAACATGCTCGTAGAATCGATGAAAGCCGAAGCAAAAACACAAGCCGAAGCATATATAAACGAAGTAATTGACGAAGCAAAAATGACATCTGGCAAAGAAGCAAAACGAATAGTGCTGCAAACAATACAGCGAGTGGCAACCGAAACCGTAGTAGAAAATTCCGTTACGGTTTTCAATATCGAAAACGACGAAGTGAAAGGACGCATAATAGGCAGAGAAGGACGAAATATACGAGCTCTCGAATCTGCTACAGGAATAGAAATCATTGTTGACGATACGCCCGAAGCAATTATACTTTCAGGCTTCGATCCTGTACGCCGCGAAGTTGCGCGTCTGGCTCTGCATCAACTTGTAACCGATGGACGGATTCACCCTGCACGCATCGAAGAAGTTGTCGCAAAAGTTCAGAAGCAGGTCGAAGATGAAATTATTGAAATTGGAAAACGCACGGCTATCGACCTCGGCATTCACGGATTACATAACGAACTTATACGAATGATAGGAAGAATGAAATACCGCTCGTCATACGGACAAAACCTTCTTCAACATTCGCGCGAAACGGCAAATCTTTGCGCCATAATGGCTGCCGAACTGGGATTGAACGTAAAACTTGCCAAACGCGCAGGACTTTTGCACGATATAGGAAAAGTTCCCGACGACGAACCCGAATTGCCTCATGCAATATTTGGTATGAAACTTGCCGAAAAATATAAAGAACGTCCCGAAGTTTCGAATGCAATAGGAGCGCACCACGACGAAGTAGAAATGACAAGTCTTATAGCGCCTGTCGTTCAGGTATGCGATGCAATATCGGGAGCGCGTCCCGGCGCACGCCGCGAAGTTGTAGAATCATATATCAAACGTCTGAAAGACATGGAAGATCTGGCTTTGTCGTATCCCGGAGTTATGAAAACATTTGCAATACAGGCAGGACGCGAATTGCGCGTGATTGTCGGAAGCGATAAAATAAGCGACTCCGAAGCCGAAAAACTGTCGGCAGACATAGCCCGTAAGATTCAGGAAGAAATGACTTATCCCGGACAGGTCAGAATAACAGTTATCCGCGAAGTGCGAGCCGTGAATTATGCAAAATAAATAGTCTCTCCTTAAAAGTGAGATTTACGAATACAAAAAATTAATAACCAGACATTTTAAACCTGACAGGTTTCCGAAACCTGTCAGGTTTAAAACTTCTTATAAATCATTAGATAGATAATTGTCAATGAAAATGTCCCGCTATGGACAAAACGTTGGTAGAAACATAATAGCCGCCGAGATTTTCGCGCGAAGCATTGCCGATGACATGAAAAACAGTCGGTAACTCGCGCGAAATGCCAAGAGCGATTCTTTTTCTACCAATATTCTGTCCCTGACGGGACATTTTTTATTGATAATTGCTTACTTCTTCATCTCGAAAGTTTACTTCTTCATCTCAAAAGTTTACTTCTTCATCTCAAAAGTTTACTTCTTCATCTCAAAAGTTTACTTCTTCATCTCGAAAGTTTACTTCTTCATCTCGAAAGTTTACTTCTTCATCTCAAAAGTTTACTTCTTCATCTCGAAAGTTTACTTCTTCATCTCGAAAGTTTACTTCTTCATCTCGAAAGTTTACTTCTTCATCTCGAAAGTTTACTTCTTCATCTCAAAAGTTTACTTCTTCATCTCAAAAGTTTACTTCTTCATCTCAAAAGTTTACTTCTTCATCTCGAATGTTTACTTCCTCATTTTGGATATTTTCGTCAACATTTTGGATGTTCAGGTCAGCATGAAGTTTAATTGCCTTTTGTTTCTTTTGCCCGCAGAACAAAAAAAATAGAAAAATACAATTCTTACGGATTGTTTCCTTTTGTTTTATAATCGGCAAGAACGTCTTCGGATGAGGCTGTGATAATTACAACCATCGAAAGTTTTATGTTTTTTACAAGTTTAAGCAAATCTTCGTTTCTCAATCTTATACAGCCTTCTGTTGCTCGCGTTCCTATTGATTCTGGCGCATGTGTTCCGTGAATTCCTATTCCCTGAAATCCCGTTTTCAGGCGAATAAAATACTGTCCGTATGCATTTTTTATTTGTCCTTTGCCATCGCCAAAATCGTGTGTCCACGCAGATGCATTTTGAATTTGCTGAACAGTGAAAACGCCTTCGGGAGTTTTGTTGTCGCCTCTTTTCTTTTTATTGCCGTAATTGCGCCCGCAGGCAACAGGATATTCTTCAACAACATTTCCTGCAAAGTCGTATCTTCGCAATTTCATATCCTGTTTTGAAATTATTATGAACGAATCTTGAGCCAAAACGTTGCAGGCTATTATTACTGTCATTATAAATACAAATATTCTTTTCATTTTCCGATAATTTTATTCTATATAAAGTACAAGTCCTTTCAGATATTCGCCTTCGGGATGATAAATATTCACAGGATGGTCGGCAGGCTGTGTAAGTTGATGTAAAATGCGGACATTCCGCTTGCTTATGGCTGCTGCCGAAAAAACGGCATTGCGAAAATTAGTTCTGTCAACCGCCTGCGAACAACTGAATGTAAATAAAATTCCTGAAGGTTTTATTTTTGCAATAGCGGCAGCATTAAGTCTTTTGTATGCCTGAATAGCATTTTTCACCGCCGAATTGTGTTTTGCAAATGCCGGAGGATCAAGAATTATTACATCGTAAAAATTGTTTTCTGCATTTCGTATAAACGAAAATGTATCATCAACAAAGGTTTGATGATTGACCTGTTTGCCAAAATTAAGTTCTACATTTTTTTGCGTCAAATCGATGGCTTTCTGCGAACTGTCAACCGAATGAACAAGATTTGCGCCGCCGCAAAATGCCGAAACCGAAAAACCGCCCGTATAACAAAATGCGTTGAGAACATTTGCGTTACATGTATATTGTTCTAAAATTTTGCGATTTTCGCGCTGGTCAATAAAAAATCCTGTTTTTTGTCCGCTTTCGGGATTGACAATGAATTTATTCCCGTTTTCCAATATTATTTCGCCATTTTCGCTTTTACTGCCAATGATATATTCATCTGCCGTATCCTGATTTTTATTGAACGGAAGCGTTGCAGAACTTTTATCGTAAATGGCTGCAAGTTTATTATCGAATATTTCCATTAATATTTCACAAATTGTTTGACGTTCGCAGAACATTCCGGTCGAATGGGCTTGTATTACCGCTGTTTTTCCGTAAATATCTATAATCAGTCCGGGCAGCATGTCGCCTTCGCCGTGCACAAGACGATATGCGGTAGTGTTTTCGTTTTCTGCAAGTCCTGATTTTTTGCGTAATTTGTATGCGTTTGAAATTCGTTTGCGCCAAAAGTTTTTGTCGATTTCTTCATTTTCAAAAGTTAATATTCGGCAGGTGATTGAACCTGTCTGATAATGTCCGCGTGCAATGAATTGGTTATCAGAAGTGAAAACATCAACAACATCGCCTTCGTTTGGCTTGTCAATATACTGTGCAATGGCGCCTGAAAAAATCCACGGATGAAAACGTTTCAGCGATTCGTCTCGATTATGTTTTAATATTATTTTGGACATTTTTAAAATTTATTTGATTTTGTTTTTTTACTACGCTACAAAATTAGTAAATTAATTAACAATGAATAAATACCTGACAAAAATTACTTTCAACCCTTATAGTCGTCTGAATATTAATAATATATAACATTATTTAATCGCTCTTTAAAAAGAAAACAACATATTGATAGTTAATAATTTATGAATAAAAATATTTGTAAAAAATTGCAAGGTTTTGTGCTTGTGTTGGTTAAAACCCTGCAAATATTTAAAAATCTTCTTATAAAATCATTAAACAGATAAGATAATTGCCAATGAAAATGTCTCGTCAGAGACGGTCATCATTCTCAAATCTGTCAGACAAAACATTTATCTCTGCAAAATAACTTTTAAGGAGCGACTATTTATTTTATTTGAAAATTCCGTACCTTTACAGTTTAATACTCAAACAATTATAAAGATAATGAAAATAAAAAAATCAAGGTCAACAGTAAAAGTAAATAAACTATTTTATAACGAAGTATTGAATAATATTCCTTAACCTCATTGCCTTATTCATCTTAACCTGATGACATTGAACAGAGCCTTCGCCGACAGAGGATTTTGAAAAATATCTGCTTGATTTATTTCTGTATCTGAAAATTTTGCTTTTTAATGAACGACTGTTTATTGTTATTTAATAATATTTTTTTACTTTTGTATAAATTTCAGGTTTATTGTAGTAATGTTTTCACGTATATGTGTTTGACTACAATAAAGTTAGATGCGAGGTTTATACTCGTATCAACGTAGAAATATTAATTTAGAGATAAATACCGAATGATTAGCGAAAAAGAAAGCCGATAAAAGAATTAATAGCAAAATTTTTATAAATACAATAAATTATGACAAAAAAAATTCAACTGATTGCAGTCTGTGTGCTGCTAATGTTTGCTTCGTGCAGCAAAGATGATTCTGTTACTCCCGGAACACCTCATACTGTTGATGTTAGCAGTATTGCGCTTAACAAGTCAACTGTCACATTAAATGTCGGAGAAAAATACAGTCTGACGGCAACAGTAGCTCCCGAAAATGCTACCGACAGCACAGTAACGTGGACAAGCAACAACGAAAGCATTGCTACCGTAGGCTCTACAGGATTAAAAACCGCCTTAATAACTGCTATAGCATCAGGTTCGGCGACCGTTACAGCCAAAGCAGGCAATAAAGCGATTACCTGCGCCATAACAGTAAAAGAACCTGTGAACGTATATGATGTATATGTGGCAGGATATGAAAAAAACACAAACGGAAAAAGCGTAGCCAAAATTTGGAAAAACGGCGAAGAATTATTAAATATTACCAACGGCACATACGATGCCGAAGCAAAATCAATTTTTGTTTCAGGCAGCACAACATACGTGGCGGGATTTGAAACAAATGAGTCAGGTCGTAGGGTAGCTAAATTATGGAAAGACGGCGCTCCTCAAACCTTACAGCTCGACGGCACAGAAGCGTCAGAAGCGCTTTCTGTTTACGTGTCGGGCAACGATGTACATGTTTCTGGATACGAAGGAAATTCAAGTTACCATAACATAGCTAAAGTATGGAAAAACGGCATGGCTACTCCGCTTACCAATGGCTCAAATTCTGCCGAAGCTCGATCAATTTTTGTTTCAGGCAGCGATGTATATGTGGCAGGATACGAACATAACGGAAACAAATATGTAGCCAAAGTATGGAAAAACAATAATTTGCTGTATCAGCTTGGCATCAGCTCAAAAGATACAGATGCTTTTTCGGTTTTTATTGCAGACGGCGATGTATATGTTGCAGGACATGAACAAAATGGAACAGCATTTGTTGCCAAACTGTGGAAAAACGGAGTAGCGGAGGACTTTGCTGCCAATAAAAATGCGCAGATACGCTCGGTTTACGTATCGGATAATAATGTATATGTGGCAGGAAACGAAAAAGAAGGAATGCATGCAGATGCAGCCAAAGTATGGAAAAACGGCACGGGAACTGCGCTTACCGACGGTTCGGCATTTGCTCATGCTAATTCCGTTGCAGTGGCAGAAGGAAAGGTATATGTGGCAGGAGACGAAACTGCAAGCACAAATAAAACTGTAGCCAAAATATGGATAAACGATACAGCAGAATCGCTTACCGACGGCTCAAAAGATGCGAAAGCGCTTTCAATATTTGTTAAAGCAAAATAATCAGTTAGAAAGTGATAATTGTTAATTATTCATTGTTAATTATCAATTAAAATAATTACTTTTGTACAAATTTTAAGATTTGGATATGAAATTTGGTGTAGTAATATTTCCCGGGTCAAATTGCGACCATGATATGATTTACGTAATGCGCGACATTCTCGGTCAGGAAGTCGTGCAACTCTGGCACAAGGATGTTGATTTGCAAAATGTTGATGGCATATTGCTTCCCGGCGGATTTTCGTATGGCGACTATCTGCGTTCGGGTGCGCTGGCAAGATTTTCGCCTATTATGACAAAGGTAACCGAATTTGCAGACAACGGCGGATTTGTGTTTGGCGTTTGCAACGGATTTCAAATTCTGTGCGAAGCAAACCTGCTGCCCGGAGCGCTGCTGCACAACAATAATCAAAAATTCATTTGCCGCAATACATATATTCTTCCCGATGGCGAAAATACTTATCCAACACGTTTTCTCGACAGACAACGGGCATTAAAAATCCCAATTGCACACGGCGAAGGACGTTACTTTGCCGATGCGCAAACACTTGCCGAACTGAACAAAAACGGACAAATCATTTTCAGATATTGCAGCGAAGATGGAAAGGTTGCGGATGAATTTAATCCCAACGGCTCGCTCGAAAATATTGCAGGTATTTGTAATGCAGCGCGAAATGTTTACGGAATGATGCCGCATCCCGAACGCGCCGCCGACGAAAATCTCTGCAACACAGACGGACTGCTTATTTTTGAATCAATACTTAAAACAATGAAACAACAAAAGTAAATAAAAACAGTGTATCTGCGGAAATAGCTCAGTTGGCAGAGCGGCGGCTTCCCAAGCCGCAGGTCGCGAGTTCGAACCTCGTTTTCCGCTCAAAACAAATTATTTTGACTTTGTCAATTGTGAAATAAACAAGCCTGATATTACGGCAAGCATTCCAAACCACTGCATCATTCCAAGATGTTCATCCACCATGAAAAATGCAAACAAAGCAGTCAGTACGGGAATTATATAGCAAAATACTCCCGATTTTGTTACGCCTAAGACTTTTACTGAATTTGAATAAAAAATAAAAGCGATAACCGATGCAAAAACAGAAAGTTGAACGAGAGAAAAAATCACATCAAACGTAAATCTCATATCGCTTACATGCGAAGCATCGACAATGAGAAAACATGGAATAAAATATATCAAACCAATGAAATTCTGATAAAAAACGAGAGTAGTTGCATTGTATCGATGCATTATATATTTTACAAAAACAGCATATCCGAGGGCAGAAACAACAGCGCCGAAAACCAAAACAGCGCCGATAAACTGTCCGCTGAAATCGTTTTCGCCGACAAAAACGACGGCAACTACTCCAGCCATCGAAATCATAACGCCGACAACCGTAGCCCAACCGATTTTCTCTTTCAGAACGATAAAACCCAAAACGGTTGTAAACAGCGGAATTGTTGCTACAATAACACTTGTAACTGTCGGCGATACCATTGTTTGCCCGTAGGTTTCGCACAAAAAATATAAAAACGGTTCGCACATTGACAATCCTAAAAAATATTTCAAATGTTTGAATTTGACTTTTTGAATACTTCCCGTATGTTTTGCCCACAAACCAAGTAAAACAGTTGCGAGAATCATTCTAATCAGAACAAGCGTAATTGGCATAACGCCCGATTTAAGAATGATATCCGTCCATACAAACGAAAATCCCCAAAAGACATTAGCGAGAATTATCTGAATATAAATTTTGTATGAAACCTTTTCGTTTTGCATATATACTCTTTAAAATTGCGCAAAGGTAAAATATATTAAGAAAATACCAATAATATTATGCTTTGAACGACAATTTTTATCTCGCTTATTCAAAACTCATGTATTTAGTTTCTCCTTAAAAACAATTCCCAGACACAAAAATTAATAACCAGACATTTTAAACCTAACAGGTTTCCGAAACCTGTTAGGTTTTATGATGCTCGCTGTCCCGTCAGGGCTAATTTTATTTGACAATTAAGAATTAAAAGAATTTGAAAATAAGCAAACGCATGGATCACTTTCAACTTGATAACTTTACAAACTTTTAGCAAACAAATAAACAAAAATTCGGTCATGGTTAGATCTGTTGAGGTTAAGCAAAATTCAAGAATATTCCTGATTTGAAATAATACCTTTCGACATACATTTCTGTCACGTTGTCATGGATTTGCTCATTTTTGAAATAACAAATTGTGTTTCTGTTACTTGCCCTCAAAAAGCAAAGCCTCGTGTAACCTGCAATAAACAAATGGTTACACATAATATGGAAGATGTAACGAGCTGCAAAATAAATGTAACATTTATATGTTGACGATTCTTATTTTGTGTTTACCTTTGTCAAATCAAAAATATCTTATGTAAAATGCAAAATCTCTATAAAAGTACAACACAAATAAAAAAGTATGAATATTAATAACCACATAAAATTTAACCCTGAATGCTTGAAATTTAACACTAAATCTTTGGTGGTTTCAGATATTTTGCTAACACACACACACACACACACACACACACACACACACACACACACACATTGCCAGACCTACCTTTTAAAAATAACGCGCACGCGCGCAATAATATATAAATCTTTTTTATTTACACACTATACCCCGAACTCCAAATACGGATATTTAACGAAATTTTTTATTTATGATTTCCTAAAATCTTTCATCTATCATTTTAAATTATTGAAACACACGAAATTGTCTATTGCAGACAGTTTCGTGTTTCTATATAAATTTCATATCATTTTTAACCCTCAAAAATTAAAATTATGGCGAAGCAAAAAGGAAATGTAGTAACCTACGGATTAAGTGGAAAAATTGGCGATTTACTGATATTTCGTCAAAGAGATGGTAAAACCATAGTATCAAAAATTCCCGAACAGCCAAAAACTGCATCGGAGAAACAAAGTCAACAGCGTAAACGTTTTCAGCAAGCAACAATTTATGCTCGGGCTGCTGTCGCAGGCAGCCAAACCAAAGAACTGTATGATGCAGCAGCAAAGAAAAAGCAAGGAATAACAGCCTACAACGTAGCAGTAGCCGATTTTTTCAATGCTCCTAATATTGAAATTGTTGATTTATCGGCATATACAGGCGCTGTTGGAGATGAAATACGCATAATTGTAACTGACGATTTTGCAGTGAAATCGGTACATGTACAAATCAACAATGTCGATGGCACATTGGTCGAAGCAGGCTATGCAACAGGCAACGCAGGCAATATTTGGATATATGCTGCCACTCAAAACAACGAAAGTTTGAATGGAGATAAAATCGTAATTACGGCATCTGATTTGCCCGGAAACATCACGGGCGAAACAAGGAGCATATAGAAAAAGTCGCTTATAGAGAGCATACAGGATTGATACAGGATACTTACAGGATAAATCGAAGAGAAAAAACTGAATTTATAAGCAAATTGTTAAAATATGAATACTCAATGTTATACTCCAATAATTCCAGCAAATGGACTGTCAATAACACAGGACTATGCCTCGCGCTATTGTGATTATCGGAATTTCATCCCGTTTAGTTGAAACATTTAACAGTCATTTTAATAAATAAAAAATTTGAATTAAATAAAATAAACTCACTTATATACAGTATAAAATAAAAAAATATGTTTTACAATTTTTAAAAGAAGAAATTATGAAAGTAAAAATTTTAATTATCACAGCTTGCATGTTATTCGGATTAAACATGCACGCACAAAACAGATTAGTTATCAATGCCGATGCAGGCAAGGAAATTATCAGCAAACACATCTACGGACATTTTTCAGAACACCTCGGACATTGCATTTACGGCGGTTACTGGGTAGGCGAAGATTCTCCTATACCCAACACTCGCGGCATCCGCAACGATGTTGTGCAGGCGTTGAAAGATATTCAGATTCCCAACCTGCGATGGCCCGGCGGCTGTTTCGCCGACGAATACCATTGGATGGACGGCATCGGGCAGCGCGACAAACGCCCGAAAATGGTAAATACCCACTGGGGCGGCGTTACGGAAGACAACAGTTTCGGTACGCACGAGTTTCTTGATTTATGCGAACAGTTAGGTTGCGAACCTTACATTACAGGTAATCTCGGCAGCGGCAGTATCGAAGAAATGTCGAAATGGGTAGAATACATCACCTTCGATGGCGAGAGTCCGATGGCTAATCTGCGCAGGCAAAACGGGCGTGAACAGCCATGGAAAGTGAAATTCTGGGGCGTAGGCAACGAAAACTGGGGCTGCGGCGGCAACATGACTGCCGATTTCTACGCCGACCAGTATCGCCGCTATGCTACATATTGCCGTAATTACGGCGACAACCAACTGTATAAAATCGCCTGCGGCTCCGGCGGCATCGACTTCGACTGGACGGAAATATTAATGAAAAACGCAGGATACCAAATGCAGGGTTTGTCGTTGCATCACTATACCGTTCCAAACAGTTGGGCTGACAAAGGCTCTGCCACGCAGTTCAGCGAAGCCGATTATTTTTCTACTATCGAAAAAACGCTGGTCATGGATAACTTTGTGAGCAGACATTCTGCCATCATGGATATATACGACCCGATGAAGCGTGTAGGATTGATAGTTGACGAATGGGGTACATGGTACAACGTAGAACCCGGCACAAATCCCGGATTTCTGTTTCAGCAAAATACCCTGCGCGATGCCATAGTAGCAGGCATCAACCTGAACATTTTTAATCAACATGCCGACCGGGTGAAAATGGCGAATATCGCACAGACCGTTAATGTGCTGCAAGCCGTTATCCTTACCGACAACGAAAAAATGGCGCTGACGCCGACTTACTGGGTGTATTACCTGTATAAGGTGCATCAGGATGCGACTCTGTTGCCCCTGTCGTTAACATCAGACAAATACGAACTGAACGGCAAAGAAATAGACGCCGTCAGCGTTTCGGCTTCCAAAGACGCCACAGGGAAAATTCATATCACATTAGTGAATATCGACCTGAACAAAGCGCAAAGCATCGAAACCGAACTGAGAGGAGTAACAGTAAAAAAAGTTTCGGGAAAGATACTTACTTCCGACAAAATCAACGACTGCAATTCCTTTGAAAAACCTGATACCGTAGGCGTAAAAGACTTCAAGGATGCGAAATTGGCAGGCGACAGACTGACTGTTAATTTGCCTGCAAAATCGGTAGTGATGCTCGAAATAGAATAACAATTAACAGTAATACTTTGCCCGGCGTAAAAACGTGAAAAAATAAAATTCATTGATTAACTCCGATACGATTTAATCCAGAATATTGATAATTCACAAAATTATACCGCATGAAGTATAATAATTAATAATAACAAAACTGTGTTTAACAAAATTTAGAAAATTATGAATGTAATTAGACAAAAAAAAGGCAGGATAAACAGACTGTTAAGAACAGTTGCCTGCATGATGTTTATGATTCCTTCGTGTTTGCTGGCGCAAACAGAAGGAATAACGGTCAAAGGACAGGTAACGTTTAACAGCGTGCCTTTGGCAGGAGTAACTGTATTGGTACAGGACGCCAACAGGTATGCAATGACCGATAACGGTGGAAATTATACAATTACGGCAGTTAACCAAAATTCCGTACTTGTATTTTCGTTCATTGGTTATAAAACGGTAAACGAAACTGTTGGCTCTCGCAGCGTTATTAATGTTGCAATGGAAGAAGAAGTCCAGCAGATTGAACAAACGGTAGTAGTCGGATACGGCACTCAACGAAAGGCGGATTTGACATCTGCAATTTCAGTATTGAAAGCCGACGAAGTATTAAAAGTTCCGGGCGGAATCGAAAATGCCCTGCAAGGCAATGTTGCAGGTGTAAATGTGTCGGGCGGAAAAATCCGTATTCGCGGTACAAGTTCCATAACAGGCAATACAGACCCGCTGTGGGTTGTGGATGGCGTTATAGGCGGAGCAGTACCCAATGAACATGAAATTGAATCTATACAAATCCTGAAAGATGCCGCATCATCTGCTATTTACGGTGTGCGTGGCGCAAACGGCGTTATTGTTGTTACAACAAAAAAAGGAAACTTGGGAGCGCCGAGAATAGATTTCAATACATACGTAGGAACAGGTTCGCCTGCGAAAAAAATCAAAATGCTTAATGCTTATGACTATGCCGTGTATGTAAACGAACTGTTTTACAATGCAGCCACGCCTCAGGCACAGGCTGACGGAACATGGAATCAGGTTGTACCGCCAAACAACGCCAACCCAAGCAATCCGGCGGCAAATACCGACTGGTGGGACGAATATTTCTTCCCTAATTTTTATCAAAACTACGACCTTGCAGTAGGCGGCGGCAGCGAACTGGTTAATTATCGTCTGGGCGCAACATTAACAGCCAACAAAAGGCAAAATATTCCGCGCAGCAGCAACGGCAGAAATATTTACGCGGTAGTGCAGGGAACCAAAGGACGCTTTACTTACGGCGGACGTGTACAACTGAGCTATACCGACAGCAAGACAACAGCGGCAGGCTCATTGCAAAACACTCTGCAACTGCCTCCAAACGAGCCTGTATATGACGAAAACAACATTGATATAAACCGCGGTTATTATCAAACAGGTATGATAGATGGCATGGATATTCCCAATCAGGCTTTCTTTATTCACGAAGACCGAACAAAATCGCAAAGCCTGATGGCTATGGGTAATATTTTCGGAGAAGTGAAAATAATGGAATGGTTGAAATTCAAATTAACCTATACCAATGCGATAAACAAATCCAATTCTCAACATTTCCGTCCGCGATTTGTTTTGGCAAGTGGCGGAGGCGGAGGAATGCAGGACTATAACCTTTTGGAAACAACCAATACCGGATTCGACCGCGAAATGTTCGAAGCATTGCTCTCATTCGACAAAAAAATCGGCGCACATTCCGTTTCGGGGGTTGTCGGCGTAACGAGCGAAACATTCAAATCATTCAACAAAAGTTTTTCGGGACGCAGTCAGGAAATGACGGATTTTGGAGTTGAGAACAAATTTCAGGATAATGTATCATCCTCAGGCTCGGAGGCTGAAAACGCTTATTATTCCGTGCTTGCCCGCGTAATGTATTCCTATGCCGGAAAATATCTGCTTACGGTCAATTTCCGTGCAGACGAAAGTTCAAAATTCGCAGAAGGCAATCGCTGGGGATACTTTCCGTCCTTCTCTGTCGGCTGGCGAATAAGCGACGAACCGTGGATGAAAGAATTGACATCAAACTGGCTCAACAGCCTCAAACTTCGTGCTACGCTCGGCTGGATAGGCAGCGACCTCGGTGTGGGGAATTATGCTTATCAGGCAGTAGTAAGTTCCGTAGGATATTTCTATACATTCGGACCGCAAGATGACAATATGGCAGGCAGCAACTATCCTGCGCCACGTCCGGCAACAATTACCAACCGCGACCTCAGCTGGGAAACAACGCGCGATGCAGGCTTCGGTTTCGACCTTACCGCTTTGAACAATAAACTGACGGTAACTTTCGATTATTATAACCGCAAGGTATCAGACATGCTGCTCAATGTTCAACTGCCGCTGAGCGCAGGAAACAGCGCCTATTTCTCAAACCCTTCGGTTATGATGAATATCGGCAGTATGACAAACTGGGGACTTGAATTGCAGGGAACGTGGAGAGATAATATAGGCGATTTGGTTTATTCCGTTTCACCGAATTTCTCCCTCTACAGAAACAAAGTAACGGACATTGGAGATACTGATTTTCTTGCGGGTGGCTCAACAAGATTTAATGGGGCTAACGTTACCCGAACCGCAGTAGGACTGCCTGTTGCACAGTTTTGGGGACTTAAAACAGATGGTTTGTTCAAGACAGACGAAGAAGCGGCAAACTATGTCAATTCAAACGGACAGCGCCTTCAACCCGCCGCTGCCGCAGGCGATATTAAGTACCTCGACCTTGATGGCAACGGCTCTATCGGCGAAGAAGATAAAACCTATATAGGCTCGTCAATCCCCGATATTTCGGTAGGATTAAACATATTCCTGCAATATAAAGGTTTCGACTTTTCGATGCTGTGGCAGGGCGATTTGGGAATAGATGTTTACAACAACTGGAAACAGACATTGCTGGCAGGAAGGGCGGTTCACAATCAAATGGACGACATTAAAAACGCTTTCCGCGCCAAAGCCGTAACATTTACCACCTCAGGCGGCGAAACCGTTACGCTTCCCGCAAATACAAATACGTCAATTCCACGTATTGTTAACGGAGACCCTAACCAAAACTCCATGCGGTCGAGCGATTATTTCGTCGAAAATGCATCATACATACGCTGCAACAATATTACGCTCGGATATACTCTGCCGAAAAGTTTATTATCGAAATTAGGTATTGAAAATATAAGAATATACGCAGGCGTAAAGAATCCTTTTACCATTACAGGTTACTCAATGTTCGACCCGCAGGTGCCAAATACTGGAACAACTTTGGATAGAGGCGTTGATGGACAGTTTTATGATTTTACAGGTACATACTGGAGCCAGCGCGAATTTTTTGCAGGCTTACAACTAACATTTTAATTAACAATCTTAATATTATTAGATATGAAAAAACTAATTATTTATTGTATGGTTTCGGGACTAATGATGATAAATTTAACATCATGCGAACCTGAAATGGAGTATCTCAATCCCGATTCGGATGTTATACAGTCTTATTATAACACACAGGAGCATTTGACGTATGCTGTAAACGGCATATACGGCATCTTTCAAGGGCTAAATATGTGGGGACGCGACATGCCCTATATCCTCAACTCGCGCGGCGATGAGGGAATTTTTACATTCAAAGCGGCTGCAGGCGACCCTACCGTAGTACAGTTAGCCGGTTATACCAACAGCGCCGAACATGCTGCCGTAGGCTCGGCTTTCGGCGATTTCTATACCGTTCAATATACCGCAAATGTAGCGCTGGAACGATTGAAGGCAAATCAAAACGGAGCATTCGACCTGAGCAAGCCCGACGACAAGGCTTTGTACGACCGGTTGATGGGCGAAGCCTATTTTTTGAGAGGCTTCAGCCGTTTCTATCTTACTTTCTTTTTCGGAGATGAAATACCCGACCGCGAATCAACTAGCAGCGATTTTTATGGCGTTCCTGCGGAAAAGGGCGTGATATATCAAAGAATGGTAGAAGACTTTAAAAAAGCCGAAGAACTGTTGCCTCTGCGTTCGGTAATCTATGCTGACCCAAGTAATATAGGACGCGCAACCAAAGGCGCTGCACAGGCAATGCTTGCCAAAGTATATATGGGACGCCCCATTCTCGATGGCTCGGCAGGCGTCGGCTCAGCCGAATGGGAGGAAGCAAAAAAAGTGTTGAACCGAATTATCACTTCCGATGAATACGAATTAGTGAATAACTATCGTGATAATTCTTCGGAAGAGAATGAAAACAGTATGGAATCGATTTTTGAAATTCAATTCACCAGAAGTTCGGACGCCCTTTTCAATGTGCCTCTTGATTTTGTTGGCGGAGGTCAAAATACATGGCGGCAGGTATGTATGACAGTTCCCGACCCTGTATGCTGGTGGAATCTTATGCCTTCGCTGTCGCTTTACAATGAATTTGAACGCGACGCTTCGGGCAATATAATTGATGCACGCGCATTCCAGGGACTTTGGATTCCAAACGGGGCAAAATTCAAAAAAGGAGGTTCTTGGGTTGACTACAATGATTTGATTGCTATCGACGGAGACGACCGTGTCACTTGGCGCGGCAAATATCTCGGTACCCGCAAGTACGGAGCCGATTATGACGGTTTCGACATGATGCGCGGCGGCTCTAACGACCGTATTATTCGCTATTCGGATGTATTGCTAATGTATGCCGAGTGCTGTATCGAAACAGGCGATAACACCACAGCCTTGCAGTATATTAACAGAGTGCGTGAGCGAGCAAATAAACAAATGATCAATCCTACTGAAGCGGATGCGCACATGTTTTACGCTACGGGACAGGGCGCTCTGCCCACAGGCGAAGACCTTATTGCAGCAGCCCCCGTTTTGGGAGAGGTAAAAGATGTCGGCGGCAATGTGATTATGCCCGGATTTCAGATAAATACGGTTCGCCGTTTATTAAAGCACGAATATTCGGTAGAACTGTTTATGGAAGGCTGGCGTTTCTTCAACCAGATGCGCTGGTATAACAATCCGAACGACACTGATAAGAACATAATTTTAAATTCGCTTATTGATAAACATAAGGTACAGATAGAGCAAACAGGTTTGACGGGCGCTATACCGTTTGATTACAGCAGACATTCGCTGTTGCCCATACCTACAGGCGAGTTGCAAACCAATCCGCACATGAATGGAAATTCGGCAAATTAATTTTAATGCTACCCAATACCTCTTAATCCGGTTTGGGTAGCATTTATTCACAAATACAAACAAAAAAAATAAATGTTACCTTTGTTATACTTTGTACGGCTTAAAAATGTGAAATTAAAAATGAAAAAATCATGCCGCATGAAGTATAATCGCAAAAAAACAGTAAATTTTAAACTTATAAAAATATAAAAATTATAAAATCATGAAACGTTTTATTTCAATTATTTTAATTGCGTTGCCATTATCGTTAATGGCGCAAAACGCATCAATAAAAATCAACACCGACAGAGTGATAGGCGACATAGATCCAAATATCTATGGAGTATTTATGGAACCAATAGGTAGATCTACCGAACAGCCAATACGTAATTCTCTTTACGGACCTCTTTACGACCCTTCGTCGCCTCTGGCAAATGCCGATGGCTTCAAAACCGACTACATTGACGCCATGCGCGAACTTAAAATTACAAACATGCGATGGCCTGGCGGAAATTATATGTCAAGTTACGACTGGCAGGATGGAATAGGACCAAAAGAAACTCGCCCTGTCCGTAAAGATCTGGCTTGGGGCGGATACGAACCGAATCTTGTCGGCACCGACGAATGGGTTAAACTGAACCGCGCAATAGGAAGCGAAAATGTGATATGTCTCAACCTCGGCTTGGGCGACATAAACAATGCCCGTTACTGGATTGAATACTGCAACGTGAAAAGCGGCACCTATTTTTCCGACTTGCGGGCAAAATACGGCAATCCCGAACCTTATAATGTAAAATACTGGTGTATCGGCAACGAACTCGACGGCTATCCGTGGATTATAGGCTACAAAAATGCCGAAGATTATTGTAAAATAGGACTCGAAGCAGCCAAAGCGCTTAAAGCGGTGGACAATTCAATAAAGTTAGTGGCTAACGGCTCTTCAAATTATGAAGCGACAGGCATCTGGCTTGAATGGAATCGCAAAGTAATTACTGCTTTTACAGGAATAGCCGACTACCTGTCGATACATCGCTACTGGCACAATGGCTTGTCGGAAGAGAATCGCGGCGATTATTACGCTTTTATGGGTGAACCTGCAATGGATTTTGAAGAAAAAATATGCGCTCCAAAAGCACAGGTTGAAATTGCCAAAGCATTATATCCAGAAAAACAACAACTGTATTTATCGGTTGATGAATGGGGCGCTTTTGGACCTGGTATTCAAGGCATACTTGCAAATGCTATGTGTCTAAACTCTTTTGTCCGTCATGCCGATTTTGTTAAAATGGCAAATTACACAATGATGACTTCCATTTTATCTACCGATATGGCGCCCGACAGAGAAAGCAGAGGCACATTCAAATCGCCTTTGTTTTATGTTTTCAAACTTTTTACAAACAACTGCCGCGGTAAATCGCTTGATACCTACGTTCAATGCGATACGTTCAGTGCAGGAAGATTTAAAAATATTCCTTACTTGGATGTAACAAGTGTATATTCGGAAGATGGCTCTACAATATACATAAACGTAATAAATCGCCATAAAGACAAGGCAATTATTGCCGAAATCAGCAACGGCGGAGCAGCACAATTCGGTAATAAAGCTCATATTAACAGCATAGAAGGCAGTCTTGAAGAATTTTATACATACGACAGGCAAAACGAATATCCGCCAAAAGAAAAAGATATTGATGTGAAAAACAACAAAATAACTTATTCTTTTCCTGCTCATTCGTTTACACAAATAGCGATAAAGGTAAAATAGTATATGAAAAAATTATTTAATTATCACTATATCAGTCGTTAACAGAACAGATATACTTCAAAAACAAGAAGCAATTCAGAATAATATAATTGTCTGGATTGCTTCGTTGTTTTGTTCCTCGCAATGAGAAACAAAATCAAATTATGCCAAACCACCATCAAAACAGCCTTTTAATAGCTATTTAGTTTCTCCTTAAAAATAAAAAAATCAGCAATAATACGACATTATGTCTGTCAATTTTGTTTTGACATAAAAGCAAGTAGCACGTCATTGCGAGGAGCGCAGCGACGAAGCAACCGAAGCTCAACGGAGTTAATCCAGAAAAATAAACAATGAAAAACAAACATAAACAAAATGGATTGGCTGCGCCGAGCTCGTAAACTCGGTTGCTTCGGGCTAACGCCCTCGCAATGACGTGTTTTCTGGATTGCTTCCTGCTTCGCAGTTCGCAATGACGAACACAAAGAAGGAAAAAACTGTTCATGTTTTGCCGACTTTTAGCCTGTATGTATGTAAAATACGGTATTTTTATTCGGTAATTTGCATTTATAACTTGTTTGTAATAAATGATTTCAACGCTTTTAAGGAGCGACTAATTATTTATTTTATATTTCTTTTTCCACAATAATGCAAGACGTGCGAGTATTTCGCGTTCGCGGGCATTTTCGGCTGGATGATAAAATATCTTATCTTTGATTTTTTCGGGTAAAAAGTCCTGTTCAACAAAATTATTTTCGTAATCGTGAGCATATTTATAACCTTTGTGATAACCCAAATTTTTCATCAATTTTGTTGGAGCATTGCGCAAATGCAGAGGCACAGACAAATCGCCTGTGTCAACTGTTTCGGCAAAAGCGGCTTCTATTGCCATATAGGTAGAATTGCTTTTGGCGGATGTTGCCAAAAAAACAGCCGTTTCCGACAAAATTATACGCGCTTCGGGCATACCTATTTTATGTACTGCATCAAAACAGGCGTTGGCAAGCAACAAGGCATTAGGATTTGCAAGTCCAATATCTTCTGCTGCAAGAATCAACATTCGACGGGCAATAAAGAGCGGATCTTCGCCGCCATTCAACATTCGCGCAAGCCAATACACTGTGGCATTAGGATCGCTTCCCCGCATCGATTTTATGAATGCCGAAATAATATCGTAATGCTGTTCGCCGCTTTTGTCGTACAGCGCAATATTTTCCTGCAAACGGTCGGCTACAATTTTATCGGTTATCACGACAGTTTCATTTTCGGCATAAGTTCCGATAATTATTTCGAGAATATTAAGAAGTTTGCGAGCATCGCCGCTCGAAAATCTAAAAAGCGCTCCGACTTCCTGAACGTCGAATTTCAGTTTTTTCAAATCTTCATCTTCTTTAATGACGCGATTTAATAAAATCTGCAAATCATCGATATCGAGCGATCTGAGTACATAAACCTGACATCGCGAAAGTAAAGGAGAAATAACTTCAAAGGATGGATTTTCGGTGGTTGCGCCAATCAGCGTAATAACGCCCTGCTCTACCGCTCCAAGCAACGAATCTTGTTGCGATTTGCTGAAACGGTGAATCTCGTCGATAAAAAGAATAGGACTTGGACTGTTGAAAAATCGTTGCGACTTGGCTTTTTCGATAACTTCGCGCACATCTTTGACGCCCGAATTTATTGCACTAAGACTGAAAAATACGCGCTTTTGCTGTTCGGCAATTATTCGCGCCAAAGTAGTTTTTCCAACTCCGGGCGGACCCCAAAGTATAAACGACGAGATGTTTCCCGACTCAATCATATTGCGCAAAATAGCGCCTTTGCCTACAAGATGCCGTTGTCCTATATAATCTTCGAGCGATTTTGGGCGCATACGTTCTGCAAGAGGTATCATATTTTTAATTTTATAAGGTTCATAAATATTTTTTTATCATTCATCTGAAAAATTGACAATTCATAAATTTATGCGACTGATCAATAATTTTTTTGTAAAATTAATTCATTTTGATTGATTTTTTATAAAAAACATAATATATTTGCAAAAATAAATCAATAAATACTATGGTACTTACAGTTGGAACAATTATCGATCATGAACGCTACGGACAGGGAGTAGTTGCAAGAGTCAATTTTACGGATTACGAAGTTTATTTCGAACGTAGCGGCAAAATCAGTATTCTGAAAACAAATACCGATTATGAAATTGTAGAACAGCCTGAAACGAAATACGATGAGGCTGAAAAACTCACATTCGAAGATGTTGAAAAGTCGTTGACTGTTATTCTTGAAAAATATAACGGTTTGCACGAAAATGTGCTGCTTGGCGATAAATGGACTGGCGGTAAAATGATTTTACAGCCTGCAAATGCATCAATGCAAAATAAGGAAATTCCGATAGAAACGTTTTTTCACAAGATTGTAATGCTGCGCGACCGTTTGCGCGTGCTTGAGCAAAATATCAACAGCCACGCCAAACTCAGCGACGAAGACAAAATAAATATGCAACAATACATAACGCGTATCTATGGAACGCTTACAACATTCAATGTGCTGTTCAAAGAAAAAAACGACAATTTTGTCGGTACAGGCAGCAAAAACGAAGAATGAAGAACGAAAAAGCAACTTGTTTATTAATTTTACGTAAGTAGTTGAACAGAATTAGTTCAACATATCTAATTTGTATATTGCTAATTTTTAGTTTTTTATAAATACGCATATTGACAACTAATTATGAACACTTACTTATCTGAAAATATTGCTTATATCACACAACGACATCAAAACAAAGGGAAAGTCAATGTATTTTATTGATATTTCAGGTTGTTTTGATCCGTTTGGGTATTCTTTTCAACAATCATTTTGCCATTAGCGCTGCCAGAGCTATTGAGTATGCTTTGGTTTGAGCGCTGTCGCCGCGAGATGAAAGCACGCACGGAACTTTTGCGCCTACAACGATAGCGGCAAGTTCGGCATTTGCAAACTTTGTTGATGTTTTGTAAAATGCGTTTCCCGTTTCGATATTAGGCCAAATCAAACAGTCGGCATCGCCGGCAACTTCGCCTGTAACTTTTTTAATTGCTACGCTTTCTCTGTCGATAGCAACATCCAAACCGAGAGGTCCATCTACAACGGCATTTTTAATTTGGTTTCTGTCGCTCATTTTTGCAATGATTGCAGCATCAACGCAGGCTTGCATTCCGGGCATCATTTGTTCGGTAGCGGCAACGATTGCAACTTTTGGTTTTTCAATTCCAAGAGTACGTGCAACGTTAATGCAATAGTTTGTAATTGCGATTTTCTGGTTCAAGTCGGGCGATGGAATTACTGCGACATCGCTTGTTATCAGAAGTTTGCTGTAAGCGGGAATTTCAAATACCGAAACGTGCGATAATATTGCTTTTCCGCCGGGCATTAAACCGTTTTCTTTGTTCAGAATTGCCCGCATGTATTTGTCGGTCGAACATAATCCTTTCATCAGAATATCGCCTTTGCCCTGATTTATAAGACTTACGGCAAGAGCAGCTGCTTTGGTTTCGTCGCTTTCGTGAACAAGCGTGTATTTATTCACATCTATATTTTCGGCGGCGCATACTTTTTTAATTGTTTCGACATCTCCAACCAAAGTAGCGTTAATTATTCCCGCATCTACGGCAATGCTTGTCGCTTCAACAGTGTGCGCATCGTTTGCATAGGCTGCTACGAGCATTTTTTTCCCTTTTGCTTTTACGGCATCGTTTATTTGTGCAAGTTTTCTTATCATATTTTTATTATTGATTAGTCAATTTCATTGTATCGGTTGCTATCATTAGTTCTTCGTCGGTAGAAACGACAACGATTTTTACTTTTGAATCGGGTTTTGTTATAACTTCAAAATCAACTCCGCGCAGCATGTAATTTTTTCCGCTGTCGAAATCCGCTCCAAGATATTCAAGCCGTTTTGATATGCTTTCGCGAACGTTAAAATCGTTTTCTCCTATTCCGCCTGTAAACACGATAATATCAACTCCGTTCATTGCAGCGGCGTACGCTCCTATGTATTTCAAAACTCTGTACATAAACATGTCGAGAGCAAGTTTTGCATGTGCGTTTCCATTGTCGGCTGCGTTCCACAGGTCGCGCATATCCGACGAAATTCCTGAAATTCCATGCAAGCCGCTTTCTTTGTTCAACAGATTGTTTATCTGTTCGCTGCTGAGATTTTTCGACTGTAAAAGATACAAAATAATTCCGGCATCAATATCGCCGCAGCGCGTTCCCATCATCAATCCTTCGAGAGGCGTAAATCCCATCGTAGTATCAACCGATTTTCCTTTGTCAACTGCCGTTATCGACGAGCCGTTGCCTAAATGGCAGGTAATTATTTTTGTGTTTTCCATATTATATCCAAGTGTGCTGCAAGCCTTGTTTGCTACATATTTATGGCTCATTCCATGAAATCCGTAGCGGCGTATTTTCTGTTTTGAATAACATTCGTAAGGCAATGCATATAAATATGAATGAGGCGGCATTGTTTGATGAAACGAGGTGTCGAAACATGCAACCTGCGGAACGTTTGGAAGAATTTGCCTGATGGCTTTTATGCCGTTAAGATTTGCAGGATTGTGCAAAGGTGCAAGTTCTATGTATTCTTCTATCTTTTGTTCTACGGCTTCGTCAATCAGCATGCTTGCCGTAAAATGTTCGCCGCCATGTACTACGCGATGTCCTACCGCCGAAATTTCGTCGAGGCTTTGCATTATTCCGTGTTCATCCGAAACAAGCAAATCGAGTATTCTGTTTATGCCTGTAACGTGATTTTGTACAGGTTCGTTAAATTCAACATTTTCTTTTTCTGTGGGTTTATGAACAATTTTACCGACTTGCAAACCTATACGCTCAACAATACCTTTTGCTAAAATATTGTTGCCATTATCTTCATTAAACATATCAAAAACCTGATATTTTATCGATGAACTTCCGCAGTTTAATACTAAGATTTTCATTTAATTAAATTTATTATGCGATTAATATACGACAAATGTACATAAAAAATCTGAAATTGCAATTTAATGATTTACGATTTAAGAATTTCATGATTTGCGAGCCATTCTAATCTTCGTGGGAAGCGTAGCCAATCTATTGCGAATGTCATCAATAATGGCAAGACAATTTGTTTCGATGTCTCGGGATACATATTTTAGGGAGAGCGAATACGTAAACCAATATTCGATTATTTTGCATATCAGTTCAATTTGCGTTCAACTGTTTTTAATATTTCATTTTCGAGCGAACAGGCAGCATCCGCTATTTTTTGGGCTTTTGCAAGAGTTTCGGCAACAAAAATTTTGTCGTCCAATCCCAAAGCGTTTATTTTAACATTCAAAAATGCACCCAATACTCCTGACCGAGCCGCCAATGCACCAACTCCTGCATCGCTTATCGAATTTGGATTTCCCGATTCTGCCATTGCTTTTATCACTTGCATCGAATCGTAACAGAGTTGCATAACGCTCAATGGAACTTCGGTCGCATAGCGTGTTGCTTCCTGTATCGTCTGTTTACGTATTTGCTTTTCGGTGTCTGTTTTTTTCGGCAGTGCAAATGCATCCATTATTTTGTTGAAAGCGGCGGTATCTTCATCTACTTTCTTCAACAGTGCATCCATAAATGTTTTGCCGCGTTCAGCCCAATCCGAAAATTCTTCCCAGCGTTCGTCCCAGCCTGCTTTGTGCGCCGACAGATTAGCAACCATCGCGCCAAGCGCAGAACCAAGCGCTCCCATATACGCTGCTATCGAACCTCCTCCGGGCGCTGGCGATTCGGATGCCGTTTCGTTCGCAAATGCATTCAGGCTAAAGTCTGTCAATAACTTTTTATTTTCTTTTTCGGCAAGGATATATTCTATTATTTTTTTCTTGCAGTCGAAAGGATACAGTTCATTTAGTCCCAATGATTTTATTGCTATTTTCAGGATTTCATCATCCGAGATTCCTGCCGAACGTTTCTGTTTTTTCAAAAAGTATTTTCCCGCATCGAGCATGGCTTTGAGCGGAACGACTCCTACAAGTTCCGAACCTGTAACTCTCAAACCTCGCTGCGCTGCACATTCGCAGGCTTTGTCGAATGCTATATGCATTGGAGTTATGTCAATATCCGTCAAGTTCATCGATATTTGCGCTATACCATATTCTTCGATAAACCAGCCTATGGCTTTTACCGATTTCAATATTCCCGGCATCCAGATTTCATCACCGTTTTCGTCAACAACTTTTTTACTTGTTGGCGATGATGTTTCTCTTTTTGGACGTCCTTTTTCGCGCAAATCGAAAGCGACGGCATTTGCTCTTCGCACCGATGTTGTATTGAGATTAATGTTGTAAGCAATCAAAAAGTTACGCGCTCCGACTGCAATCGCTCCTGTTTTTGGCAGAAATTCCGCCTGTCCGAAATCGGGTTTCCATTCGGGATTCGATAATTTTTCTTTCAATCCTTCATATTCGCCAGATCTGCAATCGGCAAGATTTTTCCGTTGCGGCGCAAATGCCGCCATTTCGTAACAGTAAACGGGAATATTCATTTCGTCTCCAATGCGTTTAGCAAGAAGTCGAGCGTATTCTGCCGTTTCGTCCATAGTGATATTAGAAATTGGAATAAGCGGCAGAACATCAGTTGCTCCAAAACGCGGATGTTCTCCATGATGCTTACTCATGTCTATCAGTTCGCTTGCCTTTTTAACGGCGCGGAAAGCGGCTTCGCAAACATCTGCAGGCGAACCGACAAAAGTAACAACAGTGCGGTTTGTAGCTTTTCCGGGATCAACATTTATGAGCGTTACGCCGTCAACACTTTCGATACTGTCGGTGATTTGCTTAATAATATTCATGTTGCGTCCTTCGCTGAAATTAGGCACACATTCAATCAATTGCGATTTGTCGGCTTTATGTTTAGATGCTGTATTCATTTTGTCTTCTTTTGTCAATTTTTATTTTACCGCTATCGTTTCGATTTCGACAAGAGCGCCGAGCGGCAATCGTGCAACTTCAAACGCAACACGAGCCGGCTGTTTGCATGTATAAAATTCGGCATAAACTTCGTTCATAGCAGCAAAATCGTTAATATTGTCAAGCAAAACTGTCGATTTCACAACATCTTCAACAGAATATTCGGCGGCAGCAAGTATTGCTTCAATATTTTTCAGGCATTGCGCTGTCTGTTCTTTTATGCCTCCGTCAACAAATTTGGATGTTTCGGGATCGATAGGCAGTTGCCCTGAAATGTAAAGCGTTCCATTTGCTTCTATCGCTTGGCTGTAAGGACCAACGGCTTTTGGCGCATTTGGTGTTGAAATTATTTTTTTCATAATTTTATGTTTTATATTTATTTTATTTTGAAATTATACATTAATATTTATCTATAATTATCGTAGAAACTTGAATGTTTTTCATATTTTAAGGCATCGCTAAGCATTCCCGATTTTGCGCGGATAGTAAATCCCCAATATTTACGCATTCCGAATGGCGACCACGAAAATGAAAATTCAAAACAGTGCAAATCGCGGAATAAATTTAAGGATGTTGCCGTTATCTGTTTGGCAATTAAATCGTATCCTGATGAAAATGATATTTTCCAATTTTTGGTAAGGCTGAAATCGCCGTTAAAATCAAGTGTCGGCGCATGTCTTTTTACTGTGTTCAGCATTTTGTTTGTCGAGTTGTAATTATACGATTTGCTGAACGTATAACTAAACCGAAAATTCAACGACCACGGGACATCAAAGTCAACGTAATATGGCGTATAATTGTAATAATCATCACCGTCATGTGAATTTGTATTTTGCAAGTTGTTTTGGTTGCTCTGATTATTTGGAGCAGAACCTGCCGGATTTGTTCCTCCACTCGTGTTGCTGCCGCTTTTTCCTCCACTGATACGATAATCTGTTGAAAAATTGAACGATGTAAAATCGCCTAATCCAAAATGGTTTTTCCAGTAAAATTTGTTTATTCGCCTTCCGCGTTCGTCAATATCATAAGGATCTAATGTAAATCCGAAGTTAAAACCTAATCCTTCGATAATAGTAGAACGTCCGCTAAATGTTATTCTGGAAAGGTTCATCGAATCGGCAAGCAAATTGTAATTTGCAGAAATATTCAACGATTCCAATATTTTTATTTTCTTTTCGGCATTTTCGGTTGTGTCATTTTTGGTACGCACTTTGACTTCCAAAGTATTGGCAAGCGAAAAACTTATGCTTCCGTTTGCTTTGCTCGACGATGGATAACCTGTATTTGCAGGAGCATTATAAATATTGTAATATTCTATTTTTCCGCTTGCATCCGTCTGCACTTTTCGCCAGCCATTTGCAGCAATCATTTGATTTGGAGTGTAACTTATCGAAATATTAGGTGTCATAACATGGCGAATGGCTTTTATTTTTGAATTGGGTTTGAATTTGTCGAACAGTCCGTAAACTCTTGTACTGAACGAAATTCCTCCCGAATAAGTATGCGACAGTCCAAAATCGCCGAATGATGAAGTTGTATCGGCAATTACGGAATTTGTTGAAGAATCCCATTTTCGTTCTATACTTTGAAAATACCATGCCTGTCCGTATCTGATATTTGGACTTGCGTTGATATATTTTGCCAGCGTGAAAGATGGCAAGGTTATCGTAAAGTTGTGATTCATTCCATGCCGCATTGCATCCCAAAATGGCTCTTTAAACAAATCATCTTCTTTTACATTTGAAACGTTGTTTGAAAAATTTGTATTGTATCCTAAACTTATGTTTTCGTAGAATTTCTTTTTGCCTGTGCTGTTTTTGCTTCTGAAAGGATAAATAGTCGCCATCGAAAAGGTAAAATTAGGAAAACCTATCGAATAAGTGCTGTCGCGCATGTTTTGGCTGTGATTGAAACTTGCAGTCATACTGAATGGAGAGCCTTCCCAATTTTTTGAAAATGAGATGCTTGAACTTGCCGTATTTTGAAGATAATCGTTGTTTGTCGTCTGTTCGTTATATCTTTTATGTGTTGATGATGAGAAGTTTACATTTGCCTGAAAAGTTGTTGTCGGACTTGTTTGCGGCGCTTTTTGATGACTCCATGATATTGAATAACTTTTTGCCACATTGTAATCGGGCGAACCTTTATCGCCTGTTTTTATTGTCGATGACTGATAGTTGAACGAGCCTGTATATTTGTATCGTTTCATATATCGAGATGCAATCTGATAACCCCACGAACCTTTTGAATACCAGTCGCCCGTTATGGTCATGTCAATATGATCTTTGAGAAGAATGAAATAATAACCGAATTTCTGCAAATAAAATCCGCGTTCGGCTTCTTCGCCGTAAGATGGAATTAATATACCAGACGCAACATCTGTCGCTATGGGAAAAAAACCGAAAGGTAAAGCAACAGGCAACGGTACATCTTCGACAACCAGATATGCAAAGTCGAATATCATTTGTCCGTTTTTGCCGCCTTTGCCATCTTTATCGGGTTTTTTTGCAGGAATCAATTTAGATTTTCTCGTTTTTACGTAAAAATGAGGATGATCGGCATCGCAGGTTGTAATTTTTCCGCCTCTCGAATAAACCGTATTGTCGGGCATCTTTTTTATTGTATCGCCGTGCATGTAAGCTTCGCCGTGTTGAGTGATTACGCGAATTATTTTTGCAATTTTTGTTTCAAAATTATAATAAACCTGTTCTATTTCATATACATCGTTGCCATCTTTGAAAACAGGATTTCCGACAACTTTGCCCGATGTATCGACAAGTCCTTTTGCATAAATAATTTTGGTATTTGCATCAAATTCTATGTAATCGGCTTTTATCTGTTTATCCTGATATGTAACTTCGGCATTTCTGTAAAGATATGATTTTCCGTTTGTAATGTCGTAAACGATAGCGCTGTCGGCGGTTTTAAGCACAGGATCGTCTATCAGTTTTTTTTCGCCTGCATGTTCAACAACAATAGAATCGGCATAGATGGAAACAGAATCAATCACAAAAGAAGTTGTGTCTTTTATTGTGATTGTATCCGAAACAGTTTGCGGCATGGAAGCAACGCTATGCAAACAGCCCAACATCAATATAAATGTTAATGATATGTAATGTATTATTTTTGTCATTAAAAGTTATTATATTTGCATTATATTTGTGGAGTATTTCCACAAAAAGCGTACAAAACTAATGATTTTTAATAAATAATTATAACATGACAAACAAGTTTTTGACATATTTTGCAAATAACATACTGTATTTTGCCTGTTCTTTAACATTTTTTTGTGTTTCGACCGTTACTTCAAATGCTCAAAAATATGTTAGCCAGCAACAAATTAAGAAGATTGTAATAGATGCAGGACACGGAGGAAAAGACCCCGGAGCAGTTGGAAAAAAAAGTAAAGAAAAAAATATAACACTCGCCGTTGCATTGAAATTGGGTGAACTTGTAAGTAAAAATTTCTCTGATGTAGAAGTTATTTATACGCGAAAAAAAGATGTATTTGTCGATTTGAACGAGCGCGGGAATATTGCCAATCGCAATAATGCCGATTTATTTATTTCTATCCATGTAGATGCAAACAAAAATACGAGAGCGCGAGGAGCATCAACATGGATAATGGGTTTGCATAAGTCGCAGGCAAATCTTGAAGTTTCGCGCCGCGAAAACGCCGTTATCACAATGGAAGACGATTATTCATCAAAATATGAAGGCTTTGATCCGAAATCGCCCGAATCGAACATTATTCTTTTGTTAACGCAAAATTCACACATGGACGAAAGTATTAAATTTGCCGATCTTGTTCAAAACGAACTGGTAACAAATGGTCCGATAACAGGCAATCGCAGCGTAAATCAGGCAGGATTTTTGGTTTTGTGGAAACCTACAATGCCAAGAATATTGATAGAATTAGGTTTTATATCAAATCCAACCGAAGAAGAAATTTTAATAAAAGATGAAAATCAAACAAAAATAGCACAAAATATCTTTTCGGCATTTTGTAAATATAAGAAACAGTACGAAGAAAACAATACGGTAGAAATTACTCAAAATGAGGATAGTATAACATCAAAAAAGGATGAAGAAAAAAACGTTTCGGGAACAAAAAATAATAATGATTCGATAAAAGAAAAAACTGCTAAAAATGACACCACGGCAAATAAAATAACCGATGAAAAAATAACCACAAAAACAAATCAAACACAACAAAAAACATACAGCGTACAAATAATGGCAATAACAAAAAAGATTTCGACAACGGCAAAAGATTTCAAAGGTATCAAAAACGTAAAATGCATGAAAGTAGGAGATTATTACAAATATATAACAGGCAATTTCACCGATTTGAACGAAGCAAAAAAACTGTGTAAATCGCTGCAAAAAGATTTCAAAGGCGCATTTGTTGTTGAAATAGAAGGAAACCGTTTGATTGCTGTGAGATAATTTTCATCATTTTTCATAGAGGAAACGAAGGTTTGCTTAATACGATTTTCGACACTGTTGCATAAAAAACGAGCGCCGCTGAATTTCAGCGGCGCTCGTTTTTTCGTTACAGCACAAAGCCTAAGCTTGTGGAACTACGGAGACATACGATTTGTTGTTGCGTTTGCGACGAAAAGCAACAATTCCATCAGCCAAGGCATAAAGAGTATGATCTCTGCCTACGCCTACATTCTCGCCCGGATTGTGAACTGTTCCGCGTTGGCGAACTAAAATATTTCCGGCAATCGCACGTTGCCCGCCAAATAATTTTACGCCTAATCGTTTACTGTGTGATTCGCGTCCGTTTTTTGAACTGCCTACACCTTTTTTATGTGCCATTTTTTATAATTTTTATTGTTTCTAAATCAAAAATACTTCGAATATTAAACGGCTTCAGCATTGTTTTCAGGCTCATTTTCAGATGCCGTTTTATTATTTTTGCTTTCTGCAACGCCGTTTATTTCTTCAATCTGAATTTGTGTAAACTGTTGACGATGTCCATTCTTAACAGCATAACCTTTCCTTCTCTTTTTCTTAAAAACAATAACTTTATCGCCTTTAAGATGTTTGAGCATTTTAGCGCTAACCGAGGCATCTTCTATCGTAGGTGTGCCAATCTTTACCTGTCCGTCATTATCAATCAGCAGAACTTTATCGAAACTTACGGAGTCGCCTTCGGCGCCTTCGAGACGGTGAACAAACA
This sequence comes from Prevotellaceae bacterium, assembly GCA_031269545.1. Lineage (GTDB taxonomy): Bacteria > Bacteroidota > Bacteroidia > Bacteroidales > UBA932 > JAIRKV01. The sequence goes on along the minus strand of JAISYZ010000004.1, from coordinate 34,925 downwards.
GTTTCTGATCTTTTTCAACTTTAAATTGTTGACCTGCTATTTCTACTATTACGTACATTAATTCTTATTTTATAGTATTGAATATCTTTATTTTAATCTTTATATTAGCAATTTTCGGACTGCAAAGATAACAAAATTATTTTATTAACAAACATTTTACGACAATATTTTATTTAAAACCATGTTTAAAATTTTGTTGCGTTTTGTTATTATACTTCAGCGGTATTATTTTATTTTTCATCAAATTTTTCTTTTTTGCCGTTTTATGTTTGCGGCTAAAAATGAACAAAGCAAAATGCTTATAAATACAATATAGTAAACAATTCCCTGAATTTCATCGCCATTGGCTAATCCATATTGCAACGGCAGTGATGCCATAACGGCTGCAACAAGTCCTTTGGGCGCCATTATTGAAATTATTTCGCGTTCAAATTCAGGCGTTTCTCTCGATATAATAAATTTTGTCATAAATTGCCGTCCTACAAAAATAAGCGCCGAAACAATCATACTGACTATAAATAAATTTATATCGCTGAATTTAAGACTTATACCTACATAAACAAAAAAATATGTTTGCAATACAAAACCTATTTCCGAAAAGAAAGTGCGATGATTTTCGTTGAGGATTAACTTTTCGCCTAATGTAAACTTTTTTAAAATCCTGTTTCGCGAAAAATAATTTATGTTTCCAAGCGCAATGCCGTACACAAGCACAGCCGTACCTCCGTTGATATTCAGTTGATCGCAAACGCCGTAGATAATGAAAGCAAATGCAAATGACGCAGACATCATGTTTTTTGCAGTTTTCAGAACGCGATGCTGAAAAATAGCCCAGGCAATACCAAGCACAGCGCCGAATATCGAAGCCACAACAAACGAAACGACCATGTTTATTACGATTTTCACAATGCTCATTTCGCCCGATTTCATATTTTCAAATATCGCCAAACTTATAACCAAAGACAGCACGCTGCTCAATGCTGATTCGAGCGACAGAATTGTTGTCGGTTTTTCGCGCAGTTTCAGTTGTTTTACAATGGGAATGACTATGGCAACAGCAGTTCCGCCAATAACTGAACCGATAAAAATGCAACTCATAATATCCAAATCGGTAAGCAAGAAAATAGCCGATGACGAAATTACAAGCGTTTTTATGAAACACATCACGGTAAGAGCCGTAGCCCTGCCGATTGATTTTCTGATGTCGTAAATGTTGAGTCCTGTACCGCTGTCGAATAAAATTACGATAAATGTAATTGTTGTAAAAACATTTCCGAAACTTCCCAAAAACTTTGGTTCTGCCCAGTTCATAAGCATTGGACCTATAAAAATCCCTATGCATATAAGAAATATAACGCTTGGAATTTTTGTGCGTGCAAACAATGCATTGAAAATATGCGACAAAAAAATCAAACAACCTAATGCTATTATCGCTGTTGATACTGACATATATTTGGTTTTTTCAACCGCAAATATACGGAAAATAACTGTGATTATAAGAAAATGAATTTATATTTTATTATTTTTTCTAAATTTGCAATTGAATTGATGTAAAATTTAATAAATAATATGTCTAACGGAAATACAAGCAATAAAGGAACACACTGTTAAAAACGGCACATTTTTACTTGCTTCAAATGGAAAGAGTTCAAATTTAGATGAAAAGTTTGAACCGACAAAAGAAGATATTATGAAATTCAATGTATAAACCAAAAATCACAAGTGAAAACGCAAATAGAAAATACAATATGACAGAAACAATTAACAATTAAAATTATACTTAATATTATTTTGAATATAACAATTTTAAAAATATGCTACTGATTAAAAACATAAAGAAACTTGTACAGGTCGAAGAAAAACCACGCACTTGGATTGCAGGAAAAGATATGGCGCAATTGAACTGTATCGACAATGCTTTTTTGCTTATTGCTGATGATAAAATTGCTGATTTCGGCGAAAATAAAGATTTGAATATCGAAACTGCCGATTACAATAGCTTGACAACAATCGATGCCAGCGGGCGAATGGTATTTCCTTCGTTTTGCGATTCGCATACTCACTTGGTTTACGCAGGAAGTCGCGAAATTGAATATATTGACAAAATTCGTGGACTTTCGTATGCCGAAATTGCCAAACGCGGAGGCGGAATACTCAATTCTGCAAAACTTTTACACAATACAGACGAAGATGATCTTTTAGAACAATCGCTGAAGCGAATTGAAGAAATCGCAGGCTACGGAACGGGCGCTGTCGAAATAAAAAGCGGATACGGACTTTCGACCGAAGATGAAATTAAAATATTGAGAGTCGTTAAACGTTTGAACAAAATGACTCCGCTCACAATAAAATCAACATTTTTGGGCGCACATGCAGTTCCCGAAAAATATATCGGCGAACGCAAAAAGTATGTAGATTTGATAATCAACGAAATGCTCCCAATAATTGCCGATGAAAAATTAGCTGACTTCATTGATGTGTTTTGCGACAATGGTTTTTTTACGGTAGAAGAAACAAAAAAAATATTAATAGCAGGAGCAAAATACGGATTACAGGCAAAAATTCATGCAAATGAACTTGCAGCATCTGGAGGAATACAGGTCGGCGTTGAGTGCGGAGCATTGTCTGTTGATCATCTTGAATATACAGGCGACGACGAAATAAAATGTTTGCTCGACAGCAAAACCATGCCTACATTACTTCCCGGAGCCGCTTTCTTTTTAGGAATGAATTATCCGCCCGCTCGCAAAATGATTGATTCGGGTTTGCCCGTTGCGCTTGCATCCGATTATAATCCGGGTTCTTCGCCATCGGGCGATATGAAATTTGTATTATCGCTGGCTTGTATAAAATTGAAAATGCTGCCCGAAGAAGCAATAAATGCAATGACAATAAATTCGGCATACGCAATGAATCTGTCGCAAACGCATGGAAGCATCGCGCGAGGAAAAATTGCAAATGTATTTATGACAAAGCCGATAACAACTTACGAATTTCTTCCGTATGCCTACACTGCGAAACTTGTTGATACAGTAATTTTGAACGGCAAAATAATATAAACATAAAATGAAGTATTGAATATTAAGTACAGTGTTTTTTGCCATAGGCAATGATATTCTGATAATTAGTCGCTTCTTAAAAGGACATAAATTATTTATTAATAGATAATTATAAATAGAAATCAGATGAAAAAATTGCAAGGTTTTGCGCAATACAAGTTAAAACCCTGCAAATATAAAAATTTTCTTATAAATCATTACACAGATAATTTTCAATTGAAAATGTCCCTGATGGTACAGCCATCATGCTCAAACCTAACAGGTTTTAAAAACCTGCTAGGTTTAAAATGCCTGTTTATTAATTTTTGTGTCTAAAAAATATTGCTTTTAAGGAGAAACTAATTAGTTGTTAATAAACATTTTCTATCTTTTAAAAAAGCGACTGATTATTTGTTTTTAAATTCGTCGTTTTTCCATTTGCCGATTAATGTTTCGCCATTGACGCAAGTCATTGAACCGTTGCCTTCTTTCATCCATTTTCCATTTTGCAGCAACCATTGTCCTGCATAACAATCGCCGTTGGCGTATGTCATTCTTCCGTTTCGTATATTTTTATGCCGGTTCCACTGTCCTTCAAAAACATCGCCGCTGGCATAAATTTCTTTACCCTTAACGATGTTTCCATTTTTGAAAATGCCTTTTATTGTAACATCGGCTTTTATGAGTTCGCCTTCGCCATCGTATTTATCATTGTAAAATCCGCCTCTATATTCGCCGTCCGAATTTTTAAAAGTTCCCTGCCCGTGTTTTTGGTTTTTCGATAAATTTCCTGTGTATTCCGAGCCATTGGCAAATAGTATTTGTCCAAAACCGTCCATGTTGCCATTTTTCCATTCGCCATTGTACTGATTTCCGTTGTTCCATTTGTAATGTCCGTAGCCGTTGCGTACGCCTGCCGAATTAACTCTGCCTTTGTAAACGCCGTTTCTTAATTTCTGTTCCGAATATAAAAGTCCCTGCGTTGAATATTTGAAATTTTCGTAAATATTTTTCAATAAATCATCATTCTGTTTTTTCAATATTGATGTATAAAAATGCGCTGTTTTCTCTTTCAATTTTTCGTAAGACTGACGGTTGAAATCGCATATATTTGTTTTTGCCGTTTTATATTGTTCGTGATTGACGGTTTCAATTTTGGTAAATTCTTTGTATCCAAATATTTCGCGTTGTTTTGTCATAAAAATTATATCATATTCGGGATACAGTTTGTACATCATAAACTTTATTGTAGAAGATTTTTCTTCCTGATATCCATTCGATTTTTTTATAAATATGTTTTGTTGAAGATACAAATCGGCGCATCCTGCAAACAAACGTTCCATTAGCATATCGTAAGTCGTTATTGTCTTTTTTGATACTGACAAACGCGAAAACAGACTTGCAACAATATTTGTTGCAAGAGATACAACTGCAATTTTCGCAATATCTCCAACAATCGAAGAGTTGTCGCTGTTCGATTCGATATTGCTTATAATTGCTTCGCCCAATCCCAAAGTCATGAATGCTCCCATTTGAGCCGCAAGCACATTTCCTTTTTTGAAATTTTCATCGCCAAAAAACAATCGCGCCTGATTATTATGTATATCAGGTTTATTTCCGAATGTTGCGGGACGTTGCGAAATATGCCTGTACGGAGTTTTTGTGTACATTTTGTTTGATGTTGCAAACGAACAGTAAGGCAATATTTGCATGACATAATCTTTTCCGCGTTTCATTATTTTTAAGGCAAGAAAAGGAACGCCGCTTGCATCTGACGCATAATCCGAAATCCAAATTCCGCATATATCATCTTTGAAATCTGTGTTTTTTCTGGAAATTTCATTGCTGTAAGCAATGAGCGCTTTTATGTCGGCTGCGACTTCTGCATTGTCGAAATGCGTTGATTGATAAGATGAAAGTTCCGAAATAATTACATTCATAGTATCAATTTTGCCAATATCGCCTAAAATTTGCGCCATTGCAATTTTTGATTTTATACAGACAGTATCGGCTCTATTCGATAAATTTATTATTTCAGAAAGTAAATCACAAGCCGATTTATAATTAGCGTTTTGTATTTCGATTTTTGATTTCTTCCACAAATCGTTTATATGTTCAGTTTGAGCGCAAACAGACATCAATCCGAAATAAAATAATAACAAGTATGGTATTAAAATTTTTTTATTATACATTCTTTTTTGTTGCAAAGTTAATATTTCTTACAGTTTTTATTATTTCTTATCTGCTTACGATTAAAATTCTGCAATATTTTCATACAATCCATTGCCTTTACTCAAAATTGCCGTTGCGTATAAATTCAAGCGTAGTCTCGATTTCTTTGTACATTACCTTGTCTTTGCTGATAAACTTTACCTCTTTGCGATATTCGGCAACAAATGCTTCGATGTAGGGAGATGATTTTGCTGGACGTCTGAAATCTAACGCCTGTGTTGCATTTATAAGTTCTATTGCAAAAATTCTTTCAATGTTGTCTATAATTTTCAAAAGTTTTGTCGCTGCATTTGCGCCCATGCTTACGTGATCTTCCTGTCCATTCGACGAAACAATGGAATCGACAGATGCTGGATGGGCATAAATTTTATTCTGACTTACCATAGATGCAGCCGCATACTGAGGAATCATTAATCCCGAATTTAATCCGGGTTCGGCAACTAAAAATTCGGGTAAACCGCGATTTCCTAAAATCAACTGCGCTGTGCGGCGTTCAGAGATGTTTCCAAGTTCGGCAATCGCTATTGCAAGAAAATCAAGAGCCAAAGCCAGCGGTTGTCCATGAAAATTTCCACCCGAAATAATTTGGTCGGTTTCGGCAAAAACAGTAGGATTGTCGGTAACCGAATTTATTTCGGTAAGAATGACATTTGCCACGTAATTTATTGCATCTTTGGTTGCACCGTGTACCTGCGAAATACAGCGAAACGAATACGGATCCTGTACATGTTTTTTCTTTCGCGATATAAGTTCACTTCCATCAAGTATGGCGCGAATGTTCGCGGCGGTCTGTATCTGTCCCTGATGCGGACGTATCTGCTGCAATTTCTCATCGAAAGGTTCAATTCTTCCATCGAAAGCATCAAGCGATGTTGCTCCGATTAAATCGGCAAATTTTGACAGTTTAAAAGATTTCAGCAAAGCAAAAACTCCGTGAGCGCTCATAAACTGTGTTCCATTCAGCAAAGCCAAACCTTCTTTCGACTGTAATTTGATTGGTTTCCATCCTAATTTTTTAAGAACAGCAGATGATTTCTGTCGTTTGTTTTCAAAATTTACTTCGCCTTCGCCAATCAAAGGCAGAAACAGGTTCGACAGCGGAGCCAGGTCGCCCGAAGCGCCAAGCGAGCCTCTATCGTACACAACAGGCAAAACATCGTTGTTGTAAAAATCCAGAATACGCTGTACCGTATCAACGTGAGCGCCGCTGTAGCCCAGCGACAGAGCGCAGGCTTTCAGAGCAAGCATCAGGCGAACAATTTCGGCAGCAACTTCGTCGCCTGTGCTGCAAGCGTGCGACATTATCAGGTTTTTTTGCAACTGTTCGAGTTCGTGATGCGAAATATTTTTATTGCACAGCGAGCCAAATCCTGTTGTAATGCCGTAAACGGGAATTGTGGTATTTTTAATTTTCCCGTCGAGATATTTACGACAGTCATCTATGCGTTTTTTAACTTTATCCGATAATTTCAAAGTACATTCGCCATTTGAAATTTTTTCGAGTATATAAAGTGTAAGTCTTTTATCTCCTATATGATAAACCTTCTTCATTGTGGCTTTTATTAACGATTTGTTGTTTATTTTCAATTTATTTTCTACAAATGTAATGAATTTTTACGATTTGAATATGCAATTTCATATAATTGCGAAATAAAAATTACAAATGGCAAGACTTTTGCTTAATACATTTTTCGTATTGTCATCATTTTCAATAATGAGTGCATTTATACTTTGCACAGAGTAAAAACATCAGATTAACCTGTAAATTTATTACCGTGTGAAGTTTTAATCTGCCATTTTGTCGCTCGGAGCAAGGAATTGGCGTTCAACGGAGATAAAATAAAAAAACTCCCTGCAATTATCAACTCGATTTTTCGGGAAAAGAATCCAATTATACCAAGTGAAATATAAATCCATGTTTTGAAGAGGATATTTTTATATTTGCATTCATTTTGTTATTTTTTCATTACCTTTGTATCTGTTGTTTTATAGTTTGATGCAACAAAGAAAACACAATAATTCGGGTAAAATTACGTGTTATAACCCGATTTCATTTTTAACAAAAAACAAATTATAGAAAAATGCTGAAAATAAAAAATCTGCACGCCTCGATTGGAGGAAAAGAAATTTTGAAAGGCGTGAATTTATCAATAAATGCAGGCGAAATACATGCAATAATGGGACCAAACGGTTCGGGAAAAAGCACGCTTGCCGCCGTGCTTACAGGTAAACCGAATTACGAAGTTACGGAAGGCGAAATATTGTTCAATGATAAAAATTTGCTGACAATGCCGCCGGAAGAACGTTCGCACGAAGGACTGTTTTTAAGTTTTCAATATCCTGTTGAAATTCCGGGCGTGAGCAACGTAAATTTTATGAAAGCCGCACTCAATGAACATCGCAAGCACAAAGGACTTGAACCGCTTTCGGCATCCGAATTTTTGAAACTGATGCGCGAAAAAATGGCTTTGGTCGAAATAGATTCAAAACTTACAAACCGCTCGGTGAACGAAGGTTTTTCGGGCGGCGAAAAAAAACGAAACGAGATATTTCAAATGGCTATGCTCGAACCGAAACTTTCGATACTCGATGAAACAGATTCGGGGCTTGATATTGACGCATTGCGAATTGTTGCTAATGGAGTGAATTTATTGAAACGTCCCGACACATCTGCTATTGTGATAACTCATTATCAACGTTTGCTCAATTATATTGTGCCTGATGTGATTCATGTTTTGTACAACGGAAAAATAGTGAAAACAGCAGGCAGGGAACTTGCTTTGGAACTCGAAGAAAAAGGTTACGACTGGCTGAAAGTCGAAGAAATTATTGATACTTCTGAAATGAAAAATTGACACGACATACTTTAACTTTGTGAAAAACCTTTCGTTTTTTGCATTTATATAAAAATTAAAAACCAGATAATATAAAAAATAGGAAATTATGAAAAAAATATTAGTTTTTTTGACAGTAACATTTGGTTGTGTGATATGTGCAAATGCGCAGACAAACAACGAAAAATGGATAGAAATCGACACGCTTTTTGCCGATGGTTTATACAAAACGGCTATGGCAAAGTTGAATGTAATATACGAACAGTCGTTAAAAAACGGCGATGATGTTCAATTTGTAAAATCGGTAATTTATCGTCTTGCCTGTCAGCAATATACGGAAGAAAATCTTACTGTGGCAACAGTAAATTCATTGTACGGCGATTTGCAAAAAACCAAATCCACCGTTGCACAGGCGATTATAAATTCGCTGCTTGGCGAAGCGTTCTGGAATTATTATCAACAAAACAGATGGAAATATCTCAATCGCACGGATGTAAATGACGATAAATCAAATCGTGATATTACGACATGGAGTTTGGACAGAATTTTCGCAGAATGTATTGATGCGTACAAACGTTCGCTTGCAAATTGCGATGCTTTGGGCAACATAAAAATTGATTATATTAATGATATTTTGACCGGAGATAATAAAGAAACAAAAGAATATCGTCCAACTTTGTACGATTTTGTTGCGCACCGTGCAATATCAAAATTTGAAAATCCCGAAATAAGAGTAACAAAACCCAAAGAAACTTTTGTTCCGAATGACGAAAAGTTATTTACTTATGATGCCGAAGAATTTGCAAAAATTCAAGTAACAAGCGCCGATTCAACTTCAAATTTATTGTTTGCCTTGCAGATGTTGCAGCAACTTACAAAATTTCACTTGCAACGAAACGATGCTCTTGCTGTGGGCGATTTAACTTTGAAACGTTTCGATTTTTTGGAAAGTACATCTCATTTGGAAAATCGAAAATCATTGATAATGTCAAATTTGCAAAAATTTATTGCAAACGCCGAAAAAAACGATATTTGGTTTGAAGCAAACTACAGACTTGCCGTAATGTATAAAGAAAACAAAGAAGAAGTGAAAGCCGTAGAAATTTGCGAAACTGCATTGAAGCAAAAAAATATCAGTGCAAAACACAAAACCATAATGGAACAGTATATTAAATATGTAAAATGTCCTTCAATCGGTTTGACAGTAGAAAACATAGATATTCCTTTGAAACCCATAAAAATACATTTGAAATACAAAGATGTAGATACGGCTTATTTGCGCATTTATAAAATTCCAAATGAATATAAACTGTTTTCGCTTAAAAATATAGAAAAATTAAATACCGACAAGGAAAAATTTATTGAACGGAATGCTTTGCTTATAAGAGAATTTACTTCAAGCCTCGAAGTTACAAATGATCATAAAATTCATACGACAGAAGTGGTTTATCCTCATCCTCTTGCACAAGGTTTGTATATTATACTTGCAAGCAATTCGCCCGATTTTTTTAGCGCAAGCGAAAAGATTATCGAATGTGCAACATTTCAATTATCATCGATTGCTTATGTTTATAAAAATATAAATTCAAAAACCAACGAAATTTATTTAGCAAATCGCATGACAGGCGAGCCTTTGCCGAATGTGAATTTTAGAATTTTGGATAATAAAATGAAATTAAAAAACGAATGTACAAGCGACAGTCAAGGCATCATAAGAGATAATGTTTCAGCCGGTTATAATGATATTATTACTGTTGTAGATAAACGTAATTCTTTATTTGTAAAAAATTCTGCCATATCATTAAATAGATATTCATCATTCAATTTTAACGATAACAAAATAACAAAATTTTTCTTGGACAGAGCCATCTATCGTCCCGGACAGACAGTATATTTCAAAGGAATATCGCTGAATTATAAAGACAATAAACATACAATAGCAGTAAACAGAAAAGAAACCATCATTTTGAGAGATGTAAATCGACAGGAAATTGCAAAAATGGACGTTGTAAGCAACGAATACGGAACGTTCAGCGGAAGTTTTGTTTTGCCTCAATCAACTCTTGGCGGAACATTCAGTATTGAAAATCTGAAAAACAGAGGCGCTGCTTATTTCAATGTCGAAGAATATAAACGTCCAACGTTTGAAGTAAAAATAGATTCTGTTGAAAAAAACTATAAGTTCAATGAAAACGTAAATATTTCAGGTACTGCAAAATCTTATGCCGGTTACAATATCGACAATGCAAAAGTTTCGTACAGCATAAATTGCGAAATCAGATTTCCATATCGCTGGTGGAATTATATTTATAATAATTCAACTAAAATCATAAAAAACGGAGAAACAGCGACAGATGAAAACGGGAAATTTAATATCGAATTTTTTGCCGACGACAGCGAAATAAAAAACAACATGCAAATTGCTTCTTACAATATTTATGTTGATGTTACCGACAACAACGGCGAAACGCATAAAGCCGAATACAGTTTGCGTATCAGCAAAAAGCCGCTTGTTATCGAAACAAACATTCCCGAAACTGCAAATACAGATGACAATCTTTCGTTCGATTTGTTTACAAAAAATTTGAACGGAATCAATACAAAATCCGATATTACTGTAAAAATTTACAAACTTAAACAGCCCGACAAAGCTTTGCGCAAACGGCTTTGGGAAAAACCCGACAGACCGCTTTTGCCGTACAAAGAATACAAAAAACTTTTTCCGAATGATGTTTATGCGGACGAAGATAAAATTGAAAATTTTGAAGAAATCGGTCTTGTAAAAACCGTTTCGTTAAATACGGATAAAACAAAGAAAATCAATCTCTCCGAATTGAAAAAATACGGAAGCGCTTCGTACAGATTTGATATTAAGGCAAAAAATCCCGAAAATATCGAAACCGAAACAAAAACGTACATGCAACTGCAAAGCAATGATATTCTCACCGATATGAAAAATTGGGTGCGACAGGGAGAACAAAACGAAAAGGAAATTGAATTTTTTGTCGGAGGAATAAGCGACAGCGTTTATGTTCATTACGATGTAATATACAGAAACCGTTTGATTGAATCAAAAAACATAATTGTTGGCAGAACGCCTCAAAACGTAAAAATCAATATTCCCGAAACAAAAAATAACGAAGAATTTTCGGTTTCGTTTGTGAGTATTTTCGACAACAGAGTTTATACCTCTCAACACACTATAAAACCTCGCGAAGACAAAACCAATCTTGATATTTCGCTTGTTACTTTTCGCGACAAACTGCAGCCCGGCGAAAAAGAACAGTGGAAACTGCGCGTAAAATCGCAAAACGGCGAAAAAGCAATGGCTGAAATGGTTGCCACTCTTTACGACGCTTCGCTCGATGCTTTTATAATGCACGACTGGAATAAGAATTTTGCTAAAAATTATCCTTTGAATTATTATAACCATTGGAATCAATCAAATATTTTCGGTTCGGCATCTTCGAAAAATCTTTATAATATTCATGTAAATGCCTTTTTTAAGAGAAAAAATTATGACAGGCTTATTACCGCCGATTATATACGGCGACATGCAAATTATACAAAAAAAATGGTAAATACAATGGATGAAGATGTTTTCACGCTTGAAGAAGCTGTTGTGGTTGCTTATTCGACTGTAAAGAAAGAATCGATGACAGGAGCAGTACAATCAATTACCGTGAGAGGTAACGTTGCAGAAAGAGTATTATCAGGAGCCGTACCAGGAGTATTAGTTAACGATGAATATCTTGAAATTGAGAATAATGAAACTGTTATTCCCCGCACAAACTTCAACGAAACGGCGTTTTTCTATCCCGAACTGCAAACCGACAAAAACGGCGAAATAATTATTGATTTTGTGATTCCCGAAAGTTTAACGCGCTGGAAACTGCTTGGACTTGCTCACACAAAAAACCTTGAAACAGGAAAAATTACAGCATATACCGTTACGCAAAAAGAAGTTGCAATTTCGGCAAATGCGCCGCGTTTTTTCCGCAACGACGACAGAATAGAATTCAGCGCAAAAATCAATAACGTAACCAAAAATAAACTGAAAGGCAAAGCGCGATTATTGCTGTTTGATGCATTCACAATGCAGCCTGTAAATATTATTACAAACGAAACTGAACAGGATTTTTCTGTCAATTCAAACCAAAGCGTTGCTGTGAAATGGAATTTGCAAATCCCGTCAAATATCGAAGCAATAACTTATCGCGTTCTTGCAATCACCGACAAACACAGCGATGGCGAAGAAAAAACAATTCCTGTTTTGCCAAATTCCATGCTTGTTACCGAAAGTTTACCGTTTACGGTTCGCGCAAACCAAAGTAAGGATTTCAGATTTGAAAAACTGATTAACAACACATCCGCAACTTTGAAAAATTACAGTTACACTCTCGAATTTACATCAAATCCAGTCTGGTATGCAGTGCAGGCAATGCCTTACATGATGGAATATCCGTACGAATGTTCGGAACAGATATTCAGCAGATTTTATGCAAATTCGCTTTCGGCGGCGATTATTGATAAATTTCCGCAAATCAAACGCACATTCGATTTGTGGAAAATGAACGATTCAAAAGAACTGCTTTCAAACCTTGAAAAAAATCAGGAATTGAAAAATATTCTGATTGAAGAAACGCCGTGGTTGCGCAAGGCAAAAGGCGAATCGGAAAACAAAAAACGCATTGCTTTGCTTTTTGATTTGAATAAAATGCAAAACGAACAGCAATCGGCGTTAAGCAAATTACAAAACAAACAAATGAGCAGCGGCGCATTTCCATGGTTCGGAGGAATGTGCGAATCGCGCTATATTACGCAGCATATCGCAACAGGACTGCTGCATTTGAAAAAACTTGATGCGCTAAACGAAAACTGTAAAAACGATGTTAACGAAATCGTAAATTCTGCAATAAAATATCTCGATAGCGAAATGCTTGACGATTATAACGTTTTAGTGAAAAACAAAGCAGATTTGGATAAATACGAAGTCTCCGAAATCATTTTGCACTACATTTACATGCGAAGTTTCAAAGGAATTGCCGACTTGGCGAAAGAGCAAAAAACGGCTTTCGATTACTTTTTCAGTCAAGTGAATAAAAAACCGCTTGAAAGAGGAATTTATCAGCAGGCTTTGATTGCTCTTGCGGCGCACAGACTGGGCAAAACCGAACTTGCTCAGAAAATTGTAAATTCGCTGAAAGAACGCGCGCAAACGTCGGAAGAAAACGGAATGTACTGGGCTGAAAATCACAGAGGTTATTTTTGGTATCAGGCGCCGATTGAAACACAAGCGCTGCTGATAGAGGCATTTACCGAAATCGGCGACAACAAAAAAGAAGTAGAAGAGATGAAAATCTGGCTGCTGCGTAATAAACAGACAAACAGTTGGGAAACAACAAAATCGACAGCCGAAGCTTGTTATGCCCTGCTGATTCAAAACGGGAATATCGCAACAGACAATGCGCTTTTACAGATAAAACTGAACGACAATCCACTGGAAACAATGCGAAAAGAAGATGTGCAGAAAAGCGAAACGGCAACAGGATATGTAAAAACATCGTGGCACAGCGATGAAATACAAAACGATTTTGGAAAAATAAACGTAACAAATCCAAATAAAACAATAGCTTGGGGAGCGGCTTACTGGCAATATTTTGAAAATCTCGATAAAATAACTTCCGCCGAAACGGAATTAAAAATAAAACGCGAATATTTTACTGAAGAAAATACCGACAGCGGAAAAAAACTCAATCGCATTAACACTAATAACAGAGTGAAGGTAGGCGACAGAATAAAGGCAAGAATAGAAATTCGCGCCGACAGAGATTACGAATATGTTCATTTGAAAGATATGCGTGCGTCGGGATTTGAACCCGTAAATGTCATTTCGCAATCGAAATATCAAGATGGAATCTGGTATTACGAAAGCACAAAGGACGCTTCGACAAACTTTTTCATTTATTATTTGAGAAAAGGAACTTATGTTTTCGAATATGAATTGACGGCAAACAATGCAGGCAAATTTTCTACGGGAATAGCAACGCTTCAATGTATGTATGCGCCCGAATTTTCGGCTCATTCGGCAGGCGAAACGATTACGATAGAAGCAAATAACTTTTGACACTTCACAGAAAATAAAAACGCTTTATGATAAAAAGTACTGATGATAATATTATTCAACCCGAAAATCTGGCAGATTATTTTGTAAATCTGTATCTCTCTAATATGGATTTGATTTGCGAAAATGTTGGCGAAGCAATGAATCTTGCACGAAGCGAAGCAATCGAAAATTTCAATATCAACAGCATATACAATCACGAAAACGAAAAGTACAAACACATCGACATTCAAAAAATATTTTCGCATGCTTACGAAAAATACTTTATTCCAACTGCGTTTCAGACTGCCAGCGACATGTTTGTCTGTGATGTTTACGATTTGATTTCGCATAAGATATTTCTGCAAAACGGATTTTGCAGGAGAAACAGCAAACTCACAATTCTCGAAAATGGCGTTATTTATGGAAGTTTAGCCGAAGCATCGATAAAGTATCCCGAACTGTTCAGACAGTATTACAATAAAATTGCAGACAACCAGAACGAAGGTCTGGTGGCATTGAACACGGCATTTGCCCAGGATGGAATTTTTGTATATGTGCCGCAAAATGCTGTTCTCGACAAGCCCCTTCAGATAACTAACATACTGCTGGGCGAAAACGACACTATGGTTCAATACCGCAATCTGTTTATTATCGAACAGAATGCGCAGGCAAATATTTTAATCTGCGACAATACTTTTTCCGACAGTAAATTTCTTGCAAACTGCGTAAACGAAACGTTTGTCGGCAACGCCGCACATCTCGAAACTGTTCGCCTGCAAAACGAACACAATCATTCAAATCATTTTTCGTTTTCGTATGTAAAACAGGAAAAAGGAAGCGCCTGCACCGACAACACAATAACGCTGAACGGTGGCGTAGTGTGCAACAACATAAGCACTTTGCTCGATGGCGAACACTGCGAAAATCATACTTTCGGGCTGTTTCTGGTGGACAGGTCGCAGTATGTTGCCAACTACACTTCGGTAAATCACGCTGCGCCCCACTGCACAAGCAACGAGCATTTCAAAGGGATACTTGACGAAAACGCAACAGGAATTTTCAAAGGCAAAATACTTGTAAGTCCCCATGCCGACAAAACTGAGGCTTTTCAGGCAAACAACAATATAATGCTTTCCGATACATCAAGAATGTTTACGCGTCCGCAGCTCGAAATATATGCCGACGACGTGAAATGCAGCCACGGCGTTACAACAGGCAGGCTCGACGAAGATGCACTGTTTTACATGCGTTCGCGCGGAATAGAAAATCGCAGAGCGCAGTTATTGCAACTGTTTGGTTTTGCCTGCGATGTCATAAGCAAAATAAGCATCGAAACATTGCGCAACAGCGTTGCCGACCTCGTAGAAAAACGCCTGCACGGCGAACTGACACAGTGTATAGGCTGCACATACCAGTGCAAAAAATGAAAATGCCGCCGACCGGTTTGTCTTAATCAACAAATAATCTAAGGCACTATTGCACTTTCGATTTCGCTCAACGGACCGCGTTCGCCTTTTTCGTTTTGCCAGCATATTGTCATGTAAACCGTTTTGCCGCGCTCCTCTTCGGTAAACTCGATGATGTGCGGCGTACGGGTTGCCAGCAGGCTGCGGTTGAGAGCCGAGATGTCTGTCGGAGGCGCATCAAGCACTGCATATAATATCACTGCACCGATTACACCGTACGGCTTTGCCTTGCTGTCTTTGCCAATGTCGTGAAACACCACTTTTAGCCGCCGCACATCCAGCACATCAATATCAATTTCGGGACGTGTAGTCGGAGGAGGTACAGGAGTGGGCGTAGTGTCGCGCACGTGAAGACCAAGCGCTATGCGCTGCGCATCGGTTATTACAGGATTTTTGAGCCTGAAACCTGCAAGGCTGCGTACAACAGCGACAAGGACTTTTCGAGCAGCGTTCTTTTCTGCCACAATGATAGAGTTTTTTGATGGGCTGTCGGCTTGCGCATGAAGCGCAGCAAACGTATCGACAGCATTCTGCAATTCGGTAACTTCCTTTTCGGTAATATCCCAGTCGCGGGCATTAGCGGCTACCTGTGAGCCGAAATTGGCGCTCCATGCTACCAGTTCGGCGTCTTTTTTTGGAATATAATCTGCCATAATCTTTTGTTTTTTATTATTAATATTAAGTGTATAACTCCATTTTAAATATTTGCACACGAGAGCGAGCCATTCATTCCCGAGAGCGAGCCGTTCAGCCCCGAGAGCAAGCCATTCAGCCCCGAGAGCGAGCCTTTCAGTCCCGAGAGCGAGCCATTCATTCCCGAGAGCGAGCCTTTCAGTCCCGAGAGCAAGCCTTTCAGCCCCGAGAGCGAGCCGTTCAGTCCCGAGAGCAAGCCTTTCAGCCCCGAGAGCAAGCCTTTCAGCCCCGAGAGCGAGCCGTTCAGCCCCGAGAGCGAAAATCTACTGTACAAATATGTCATCGTTTTCGTCATGGTATTTTTTTTGCATAATCATACCGCGAAATTAATAAATATTTTTAAACCGACAGTCGAACAGTCATTTTTTTAACGGCAGTGTTTTCGTTTTTCGCAGTTCATTTTCAGTTTTTCACCCGCAGCTGCCCTATTTTGTATCCTTCTTTTTTGAGCATGGCAATCAGTCCGTCGTCGCCCCAGAGGTGAGCCGCACCCACAAGCACAAATTCGATATTATCGTCTTCGAGATACTTTTTGATTTTGGGCAGCCACTTGCGGTTTCTGTCGGTAAACATTGCCTTGTACACGCTCGGATACTGCTGTTTCATGCGGGTTATTTCATTTTGGCTTGTTGTTTTTCCATGCCGCCATTCGTCAATAAGTTGTACAAATTCGTCTTCATAATCCAGTTTTTCCAGATCTTCGAGCGTATAAGCCGTAAATTCGTCAATATCGAAAGGCAAATTACAGATAAGGTCAAGCTGAAAGTCTATGCTTTCAAGAAATTCCACATTTTTGTTTTTGCTCGAAGCCTTGTCGTAATAGTAAATATCAACGCCTCCGGCAGTCAGTTCTATCTTGCTCATTTTTGCCGAGCTCAAAGTTATCATCGCCATTCCGGGTTTCATGCGTTCTATTGTCGAAAAGGGCAGTCCGATTTCGGTGGCGGCATCGTAAAGCGCCTTATACTGCTTTTCGTTCAAGACGGATTTGAGCGTTTGTCCTTCGGGCAGCATGATTTCCGACATGACTTTGGTAAGGATTTGGGGGTCTTTGACATCGGCTTCGAGTACAAGAGTGCTTGCTTTTGCAAATGCCACGTCAAATTCTTTTGGCAGCGGAAAGTCGCCCGGACGAAGCAGATGTACGCTTCCGCCCAGATATATTTCGTGGCTGCCTTTGCTTATTTTCCAGACTGATGTCTGCGAAATGCCACAACCTGCGGAGATTAATCCAAGTGCTATCATTGCAACAGTTTTTTTCATGATTTTTACAGTTATGTGTTAGTAATAATTTTATTTTTTAATAAAAGGGAATTTTGCTGTTTTGGCTTTCAGGAGTTTTTCGCGGATTTTGACATATATTTCCGTATCGTTTTTTGCAAATTCGGGTTTCAGGTAAGCCGTTCCTATGCCTGTTTTCAGGCATGGCGACATTGTTCCCGAGCAAACCGTTCCTATTGCTTGTCCCCGGCTGTCGCATACTTCGTAATGCTGGCGCGGTATTCCGCGATCTGTCATTACAAATCCTGCGAGTTTTCGCGATATGTTTCCTGCTTTTTGCTTCAATAAGAGATCTTTGTCGATGAAATTTTTTGTATCGGTAAATTTTGTAATCCATCCCAGTCCTGCTTCGATTGGCGAAGTTGTATCATCGAGTTCGTGTCCGTAGAGGCAAAAGCCCATTTCGAGGCGCAGAGTATCGCGAGCGCCAAGTCCTGCGGGTTCTATTCCGTATTCTTCGCCTGCGGCGAATACTGCTTTCCAAAGTTTGTCGGCATCTTCGTTTGCGCAGTATATTTCGCATCCGCCTGCGCCGGTGTAGCCTGTTATCGAAAAAATCAAGTTGTGTATTCCTGCAAAGTCAATTTTGCGAAATGTGTAATATTCCATGTCGAGAATATTTTCGGAAGTCAGTTTTTGCATGGCTTTCAGCGCCAAAGGACCTTGAATTGCAAGTTGACAGATTTCGTCCGAAGCGTTATACAGTTCGCTGCCGGGCGCAATGCCGAACCTGTCGGCGTGCGAACAGAGGAAATTCCAGTCTTTTTCGATATTTGCGGCGTTCACCACCAGCAGATATGTTTCGCTGTCGATGCAATATACGAGCAGGTCGTCAACAATTCCGCCCCGTCCGTTGGGGAAGCACGAATATTGAATTTTGCCGGGATATAAAACCGAAGCGTCATTTGATGTAAGATATTGAATAAAATTGAGAGCGTTTGCGCCTTTTACCCAGATTTCGCCCATGTGGCTTACATCAAAAACGCCTAATTTTTCGCGTACGGCGAGGTGTTCACGGTTTATTCCCGAATATTCGACAGGCATGTTGTAGCCTGCAAACTCAGCCATCTTTGCGCCAAGTTGTATGTGATAGTTTGTAAATGCTGTTACTTTCATCGTTGAATTTTTTTAATAAATACGCAACAAATATAGTAAAAATTTATTAATCGGAAATGAAATAATTTTAATTTTTTAATAAAGTTTTGACTGTAACGTTATTTTCCCCGCTCGAACTGTTGCAGTATTGCTAAACGGAGGCTTCCTTAAAAGTAAAATTTTCAGATACAGAAACTAATAAACATGCATTTCATAAATAATCTCACACTGTTCCTCTTCCGAATTGATTTTTTCACTACTTTTGCCACGAAAATAAATTAAATTTGACATGAAAAATATTTCAGGAAAATACAGTCTCGAAGTTGACGAAAAGCAAATAAGAGAAAAGGTTGAAGAAGCAAAACTGTCGGCAAAAAAGATTAATCCCGAAGCGCTGAAACAATGTTTCAACAGCATCGATTTGACCACGCTGAACGCTGCCGATACAGTGTCGCAGGTAAAAAAAATGGCAGAAAAAGTCAGCGATTTTTCTAACGTTTATCACAATTTGCCTAATGTTGCGGCTATATGCGTTTATCCTGCGCTTGTAAGCGTGGTGCGCAAAAATCTTACCGACAAAAATGTCCGTATTGCTTCGGTTACCGCAGGGTTTCCCGCTTCGCAGACATTTGTTGATGTGAAAATTCAGGAAAGTTTGCTGGCAATTGAAAACGGCGCAGATGAAATTGATATTGTAATATCTGTCGGACGGTTTTTGGAGAAAGATTATGAGTTTGTTTACAGCGAAATAGAACAGATAAAAAAAGCCGTTGGAGACGTTCATGTAAAAGTCATTCTCGAAACGGGAGCGCTTAACGATTTGCAGTTGATACGAACAGCATCGCTGCTTGCAATGGAAGCCGGAGCCGATTTTATAAAAACGTCAACAGGCAAATTTTATGCTGCAGCAACGCCCGAAGCCGTTTGCGTAATGTGTCAGGCAATTGCCGACTTCAAAACACAAAGCGGACGCAGCGTAGGAATAAAACCTTCGGGAGGAATTTCAACTACAGCCGAAGTTCTTGTATATTACAACATATTGAAGTCAACGCTTGGCGCTGACTGGCTGAATAATAAACTGTTCAGAACAGGCGCAAGTCGCCTGGCAAACAGCCTGCTCACCGATATTGTCGGCTTGGAAGCGAACTATTTTTGATTGCTGGCAAGCGCTGTCGATGACTTGAAACACCGATAATAAAACAAATAAAAATAGCCGAAGTAATTTCGGCTATTCTCGTTCTATAAAATAGAAAGTATCTTACTTTGCAAAATTCTTTGCAAAAAATCCCATTGTGCATTTATACATGAGCAATGAATTTTCTTCGTGTCCGTAGCCGTGTCCTTCGTTGTATTTGACCATGTACGGAACGTCAAAGCCTTTTGCGCGTAATTTTGCAACTATCTGATCCGATTCGTTGATGTTGACGCGCGGATCGTTTGCTCCCTGAACTACAAACAGCGGTTTTGTGATTTTATCAATCTGATATACAGGCGAAACTTCTTTGGCTATTTCGGCTTCTTCGGGATTATCCAAATCGTACCATATTTCTTTTACCATTTCGATGAGCGGTTTCCAATATTCGGGGAAAGATTCAAAAAACGTGAAAATATTTGATACACCTACGTAATCAACTCCACAAGTGTATAAATCGGGCGTTTTTATCAATCCCATAAGCGTTGCATAACCGCCATGGCTTCCTCCGTAAATTGCGATTCTGTCTTTGTCAATCCAGCCTTGCGCTATTACATGTTTTACTCCGTCTTCAACGTCATCCATACACTTTCTGCCTACCTGTTTGAATCCTGCGCGTAAAAATTCTTTACCGTATCCGCCCGAAATACGGAAATTCACTTGCAGTGTAGCATATCCACGACTTGCAAACAGCTGCACTTCGGGATTAAATCCCCACGAATCGCGAATGCCCTGCGGTCCTCCGTGCGGATTTACAATCAATGGAACTTTTTTGCCCTGCAAGGCTTCCTTGGGCAAAGTAATATATCCGTGAATTGTTAATCCATCGCGGCTTTTGAATGTTATCGGTCGCATTTCCGCCATATCTTCTTCTTTCAGTTGAGGCATCAAATCGTATAACAGAGTAAATTTCTTTGTCTTCGCATCGTATTGGTAATATGTTCCAAACAGTTTATCGGACGTAACATACAGTAGAAACGTGTTTTCATTGTCATCGAAATCTGTTATTCCAAATTCTTTTCCTTTAAATTCTTTTTCCATACGGTTGTGCAAATCGGTGTAAAAAGTGCTTACTGGAACAATTACATTTTGCTCGCCTTCGTACGTAAAATAATCTATTTCATAATTGCGTTTTCGCGAAAGCACCATATTGCTTACATCGTAATCGGGATTAGAAAATACTTCTTTTATTGTTTTATCTTCTTTGAAATCGTACAGTACAATACGCGCTCTGTCGCTGTCGAGATTTGTTACAACGTATGCTTCGTTTTTGTTGTCCGATGCATAATTGAAAGCCGAAATACCAAATGCATCATCCCAATTCATTCGTTTTACCAATTTAAATTCGTCTGTTGCCAAATCTTTGTAATACAGTTCCATTTCGATTCCGTTCACCATTTTGGTATAAGCGCGCAATTCGCCATCTTTGTCAAAATCGTAACCCTGTATGGGGTTTATTACATCTTTATTTTCAAACAACTGCACCATTTCGCCTGTAACAACATTAAGTTTGTAGGGTTCAAAAACCTGTTTGTTGTTTTTGTTCATATCGATGATAATGAAATCTTTCTGTTCTTTCAAAATATTGGTTATGCTTGCTCTTACATCTTCAAAAGGCGTCAGGTCAATATTGTTTGTTCCATCAAGATTTACGGCGTAGATGTGATAATTTTCGTTTCCGCCTTTATCCATGAAATAAACAAGACGCTCGTCGTTCACCCAGCCGTAGCCGCGGATAAGTTCTTCTTTTTCTTCGATAATTCGTTGCGATTTTCCTGTAGCAATCTCTTTTACAAATACATGTCGCTTGTTGTTATCGTCTTTTTCGCGATACGACATGTATTTTCCATTCGGCGAAATCTGGAACGAAGATGCTTTCGGACGAGCAAAATAATCTTCGACTTTGTATTTGAAATCGCCTTTATCAAATTCTATCAGTTTTGCAAGTTCTTCGTCGCTCGAAGGCAGCGAAACATCTCCGGGCAGTTTGCTTTCAAATTTTGTTAATGTCAAAGGCAAAGTCATTCCCATCTGTTCGATGTTTCCTTCAATCGTTTCGCCTTTCAATTTACCTTTATACGTTAATTGAAGCTGTGCTGACGATAAGGTTAATTCACCGTCTTTAAATTCGGTTGTTTCAATTGCAATACCCGAAGCGCCCTGCATCGGAACATCTATTGTAGCCGAATATGTTCCTTCGGTTTCAGCAATATGGAAAATCAATTCCATATTTACACCCTGTACGCTTAACGTACCTTTCCAATCTCCTGTAATTTCCTGTGTTTTGTTCGTTGTCATGGTTTTTAATAATAAAATTACCACTAAAGCTAACGCTACCAATAAACCTATCGATAGCAATAATTTTTTTGTTGTCATATTATACAAATTTTTAATATTAATAAATTAATCTTCTCTAAATTCTAAAATATCTCCCGGCTGACAGTCAAGTTCTTTGCATAATGCGTTTAGCGTACTGAACCGTATCGCCTTTGCTTTTCCCGTTTTCAATATCGAGAGATTTGCCTGTGTAATGTCCACTCGTTGCGAAAGTTCGTTTAACGATATTTTTCGCTTTGCCATCATTACGTCTAAATTTACAATAACACCCATAATTTTAAACTGTTAAATCCTGTTCTTCTTTTATGCTTTTAGTATATAGCAAAATTTCGGAAAGGATAAGTAATACCAATCCTGTAAAAAACAATGAATAATTGAAATCGTTCACATAAGCCCTGTAACCTTTTATAAGCAGATATGCATTGACAGATATGGTTGCCGAAAAGTTTACAAGAAGATTGATTGTAAATATCAGCAATAAAATCAGCGATATTTTTCTTATTTTCTTAATATTCCTGATACTGTAAAATGCGTTTTGCGTGATTGATTTCATTATTTTATAACCGATAAAAGGAATATATACAAAAAGCGCAAAAATGATAAAACCGAATATACTTGCTGTGATATACATTATTTTTACATAAGCGGGAATATTTTCAGGCGATTTGGATACGAGCGCTATCATTTGTCTGATTTCGAAGCGGACTTCTTCGCCTGTTTTTTCGTTGATTACAGTTGATGGAAAAGTTGCAGAACCATCGACAGGAGTCATGTAACTTACACAAACATTAAAATTGTCGTTGCCGCTTTTACCTTGTGTATAGCCGATTTCAAAGCCTGCTATTGCAAATTTTGCTCCTTCATATACATTGTGTACAAAAAATATGACATACATGATAGCCAGACAAGCACAGTAAATTTTTAATTTTCCATTCATAATTTTATTTTGTTTTTTAATATATAAATTACCAATTTCAATATTTATTTATTGTTTTTCGATATGCAAAGATAGATGTATTTTTTTAACCGCAGTGTTAAAAAAGGTTAAGTATTGTGTTCGGTATTCTGTAAGCCGTATAAGTAATTAATTCATAAAGTTTTCTAAAAGATCTCTGCTATTTTAATAAGTTTACAGTAGAGTATTATTCTCAATACTTAGGATATATCCTTTGTCTTCTTGCAGATTTGCCTGCATCGATGCTTCAACAGCCATTTTGTCGCACAATTCGTTAAGAGGATTTCCTGCATGTCCTTCAATCCAGACAAATCGTATATTATGACGTCTGTAAACTTTCAAAAATCTCATCCACAAATCGGGATTTTTTTTGTTTTTGAAATGTGTTCTTTCCCACGATTTCAACCAGCCTTCGTTTATGGCATCTACTACATATCTTGAATCGCTGTAAACTGTTACATTTGCATTTTCCAGTTTTATATTTTCAAGCGCTACAATCACTGCAAGCAATTCCATTCTGTTGTTTGTCGTAAGAGCAAATCCCTGCGAAATTTCCTTGCGATATTTTCCCGAAATCATAATTACGCCGTAACCTCCGTTTCCCGGATTTCCTCGTGCGGCGCCATCGGTGTAAACAGTAATTTCAGCCATTATTATTGCATTTCTTTTTTGTTTGCTGTTTTAATCATCGTTAGCCGAAATGATTGTAATGTCTTCGTGTCCGTTGTGCCTGTTTGTTGTCGAAATATCTATTTTCAAAGGATTTGCATTTATTTCATCGTAACGTTTGCGATTTTTGAAAATATCGCAAGCCATATATAATGCGGAGCGAAACGAGTCGGCATTTGCTATTCCCTGTCCCGAAATTTCATAAGCCGTACCGTGTGCCGGCGATGTGCGAACAAAAGGCAATCCTGCTGTATAATTAACTCCTGTGTCGAATGCGCGCGATTTGAACGCAATCATGCCCTGGTCGTGATACATTGCCAAAATGCCATCGAATTTTTTTGATGTTTCGGAACTTAAAAATCCATCGGCAGAATATGGTCCGAACGATAAAATGTTTTTTTCCTGCGCTTCTTTTATTGCGGGATATATTATTTCTTTTTCTTCTGTACCTATCAAGCCGTTATCGCCGCAATGAGGATTAAGTCCTAAAACGGCAATGCGCGGTTTTGCAATTAAAAAATCTTTTTTCAGCGATTCGTTTAATATGTCAAGTTTTTGCAATATCAGTTTTTTTGAAATTGATTTTGACACGTCCTGTAAGGGTATATGTCCTGTAACGATACCGATTTTCAGATTGTCGTTAACCATCAGCATCAGATAATTTTGTATGCCGACTGTATCTGCTAAAAATTCCGTGTGTCCGACAAATTTTTTACCCGGAACCTGTACATTATATTTATTTATCGGCGCTGTAACCAAAACATCAATTTTATTTTCGCGAATGTCGCGCACGGCGGCTTGCAAGGCTTTTAACGAACCTTCGCCTGCCATCTGCGTAGAATGTCCGACTTCCGCATGTGCATTGTCGTTCATTATATTTATGAAATTCACGCATTTATTACGAACATCCTTGGGCGAGGTGATAAGATTAAGGTTTATATTTTCAATCTTTAACAAATTACGATAAAATCCCCAAACTTTTGTTGAGCCGTAAATAACAGACGTACAAAGATCGATAATACGATTATCTTCAAAGGTTTTCAGCATCACTTCATACGATATTCCATTGATGTCGCCCTGCGTTATTCCTGCAACTATTTTTCCATCTTTCATCTAAATTTCTTTTTATATAGAGTTCAAAGGTATAAATTTTTTTTAAAATTGAAGTTTACGACAAAGTAAAAATAAAAAATCGGCATTTTGAGGCAGTTAGATTATATAGTTTGCAGAGTTTTTTGACTGTAAAACTCTAAATGAATTTAAATAATGAAAATATTTTGTGTTTCTGTATTAAGTATATGGCAAAAAATTAAAAGTAAATTTATTGTTTTTCAAGTATTTAATATGATTTTTTCTTTTGTTAAATTTTGATGTGTCTTAATTGATTTTAATTATGTTCGGACAAATTTGTTTTAATACAGAATACAAATATTTGATGATAAATCCATAAAAATTGAATATTTTTCGATAATTTAACATGCCGTAAATTTTAAATTTTCGCTGGTATTAAAAATATTTATAATTTTGTTTTAACAAAAGGCTAAAAAGAATTTTTAATAATGTTTTTTATTAAAGATTTAGAGAGTTTTATTTATTAAATTGATACCGTATGAGAGTAAAATTATTGAAATCTGTATTGCTGGTTTTTATATCGGCGACAGTATGTTTTTCGGCAAAGGCACAAAGCAATTACAACAAGGCTATCGACCTTTACAATAAAGGCGTTTATGTTGAAGCGCAGCAATTATTTTTACAGGAGCGCTCTTCAACTGCGGCTACCGACCAGACAAAATTATCAAATATTGATTATTACAATGCCATGTGCGCTCTCAAACTCAAACAGCCTAATGCTGACGTTACGGCGCAAACATTTATCAATAAATATCCCGACAGCAAACTGCGCAACGACTTGGTATTCTGGCTCGGAATTTATTTTTACGATGTAAAAAATTCGCATCGCGATGCTGCGAAGTATTTTCAACAGGTGAAACGGAGTGAACTTTCGCCCGGCGAACAGGGCGAATTTGATTTCAAATACGGACAAACTTATCTCAAATCGGGAAATACCGACGAGGCTTTACAATACTTTGCAAATGCAAAAAACAGTATTCATACGCGTTTTGCTTCTCAAGCCGAATATTATTACGCACACACTTTGTACGAACAAAAAAAATATGCAGCCGCTCTCGAAAGTTTTCTCAATCTCAGAAACGACAACGATTTTGGAAATATTGTGCCTTATTATATTCTGCAAATTTATTTTTATCAGAAAGAATATGATAAAGTTATAAGCGAAGGAACAACGTTTTACGAAAAAGCCGCAAAACAGCGTCAGGGCGAAGTTGCAAGAGTTGTTGCAGAATCATATTTGTCAAAAAACGACTATGCAAAAGCGCGTGAATATTTCGACAAATATGAAAATTCATCTTCGGCTCGCGGTAAAATTTCTGCTGCCGATTACTATCTTATGGCTTTTATTGATTTTAAACAGGAAAATTACGACAAGGCAGCACAAACATTACAGCGCGTAGCAATAAAAAACGATACGCTAAGTCAAAAAGTTTTATATCTGTTTGGCGGCATTTATGTAAACAGCAACAAAAAAGATAAAGCCCTGCCAATGTTTGAGCGGGCAAGTAAAATGAATTTTGACGAAGAAACAACTGTCGATGCAAAATTCAATTACGCCAAACTGTCTTTGGAAGTCAAAGGCGATACAAAGCCAATGAGCGATTTTCTAAAAACCAACAAATCGAAAGCAAATGATCCTCAAATAAGAAACTTTTTGATGAATACATATATCGCTGAAAAACGCTTTGACGAAGCAATAGCATTGATAGAAATGACACCAAATCCGACTGAACAGGATTATGCAAATCTTCAAAAAGCAACGTATTATGCAGGACTGGAAGAATTTAAAGCAAAAAAACCTGACAAAGCGCTTAAACATTTTGAATCGTCATTAAAATTCTCAAAATACGATGCAACGGTTGCAAGCCTTGCAAAATACTGGAAAGCCGAAATTCAATACAGCCAAAAAGATTATGAATCGGCAAAAACAGGATTAAAAAACTTTATAAATACAAACATCACAAAAAACACCAACGAATACAAAATGGCTCATTATACGCTTGGATATTGCGAACTCAATGACAAAAACATCAACGAAGCCGTATCGTGGTTTACAAAATATCTGACACTTGCAGGAACATCAAAAAACACTTATGTTGCCGATTGTTATAACCGAATAGGCGATTGCAAATTCAAACAGCGCGATTTCAAAAAAGCAAGCGAAAATTATGAACGCGCTTACGCAATTAAATTGTCAAATCCCGACTATTCGTTATATCAAAATGCATTGTCGCTCGGTTTACTCAACGATAACTTGAAAAAACGCAAACTGCTTTCAACAATTATTTCACAATATCCAAATTCGCAGTATGCGGCTGCCGCTTATTTTGAATCGGGCAGAATGTACATCCAAAGTCAAGATTACGTAAATGCCGAAAAAGATTTTAAGAAAATTCTGGAAAAATACAGCAAAACATCATATTATCGTCAGGCATTGATAGAACTTGGACTTATAAATATCAACGATGACAGAAACGACGAAGCCCTGGCATATTACAAAAGAGTTATTGATGAATATCCCAATTCGCTTGAAGCGCAAACGGCTCTCGCAGGAATAAAGGATATTTACGTCAATATGGGAAAAGTAAACGAATTTTTTGCATACGCCGACCGAAAAAAGATTTCGGTAACAAAAGACAATCGCGATTCGCTTTCGTTTGCCGCTGCCGAACGCCAATATCTTCTCGGCGACTGCAACAATTCCACAATTTCACTGCAACAATATATGAAAGATTTCCCAAACGGAAATAATTATCTGCATGCAAAATATTACATAGGCGACTGTTATTATCGAAATCAAAAATACGCCGAAGCCACCGACATGTTCAAAGATTTAATCAACATCACGGCAGTGAGCGGACTTCCGCAAAATATTTTGAACCGATATGCTCGCGCAAAATACCTTATTGAAGATTTTGAATCGGCGGCACAATCGTTTGCACGCGCCGCTGTCGAATCAACAAATGGCGATGATATAAAAGAAGCCTTGCTGTTTGCCATGAGAGCATATTATAAAATTCAGAATTATCAACAAACAGTCGAAATGGCTACAAAATATTATGCATTGACGACAATCAGCGCAGAAAGCAAACGCGAAGCGCTTTTGACAAAAGCCCATGCTTTGAAGGAACTCAACAAAGACGATGAAGCCTTAGCGGTTTTCAAAATTCTGGCGCAAAATTCCCAAACGCTCGAAGGCGCAGAGGCTACTTACAATATCATCGACTATCTGTACCAAACGGGAAAAGCCGCCGAAGCCGAAAAAATGGCTTTGAGTTTTAATGAATCCAAATCTTTTCATGGAGAATGGATTGCCCGCAGTCTGATTGTGCTTGCAAATATTTATATTGATAAAAAAGAGTATTTTCAGGCTGAAGCAATACTTAACAGCATAATCGGAAATTACAAAAAAACGAATGACGGAGTGTTTGACGAAGCAAAGGAAACTCTCGAAACCATAAAAAAACTGAAAGATAAAAAAGATTAAATTTTAAATAAAAATATTATGAAAAAAATATTGACAATAATCATTTTGAGCGGATTTGCATTTGCGCTTACGGCTCAGCCCAACAAAGATGTTGAAGTTACACGCAACTATGATCCAACGGTTATGGATGCTCAAAAAATCTGGTACGAACCGACAATCACCGCCGACTCGTCAAATGTCCGCGATGCTTTCAGTTATTCGATATTTCCAAAATCATCGCCCGGAAATTTCGGACTTGCGCCGATTTCGTCTGCAAAAATTATCGAAGGCGACAATTCACTTCCCGGACTTGGATATATCAGGGCAGGCATAGGTTATCAAATTTCGCCATTGCTCGATTTTTACATAAGCAACAAAAATACCGAAACGGTTCTGGTCGGTTTTTACGCAAATCACCGCTCGTTTTTCGGTAAAACAAAACTCGAAGGCGATCAATACTCCAAAAAGGTAAAAAGCGATTTTATGAACAACGACTTGGGACTTTTTTCAAAATTCTTCCTCTATGGTTCAACCGTTACGCTTAATGCCGACTATTCGCGCCGCGATTTGTATCTCTACGGTTACGACCCTGATTTTATTACTTATGTTTTTTCTCCTCCTGATAAGGATAAACGCGCGATGAATCTTTTTAACGGAAATCTTCTCTGGAAATCCGACAGAGATGCGGGCGAAGTTTTTTATTCGTTTGGAGCATCATATCAACTTTTCAATGCACGCGACAAATACGAAGATGTGAAAGGCGCAACAATGAAAGAAACCGCCTTTGCCCTTTCGGGCTTGCTTGGCGCCGACCTTGAAGACGAAACTCAATCGGTGTCAATAGCAGCGCGTGCTGCATTGTACAACCGCAACAAAGATCTTGACACTTTGGGCAATAATATTCTGTTGAGCGCCTTGCCTTCATGGGCTTACAATGACGATTACTTTTCGGTAAAACTCGGAGCGCAGTATCTTTTGGACAGTTACAACGACAAAATAAAACATCGCATTTATCCAGCCGTTTCAGCATCCTACAAAATTCACGATTATTTTACTCCCGCAATAGAAATAAAAGGCGAAACCGAAGTAAACAACTTCCGCAAACTCGCTTTGGAAAATAATTATATATCTTTCGGGAATATGGTAGAACAGGTTGGAGATGCGGGTGGTGTATTTACATATTTTGCAAATCCTGTATTCAAAAATACCAATTATAAAATTATCGGAACATTCTCGATAAAAGGCGATATTGAATCTTTTTCGTATAATGTATTTGCATCATATTCAAAACTCGAATATTTACCGTTATATGGAAATAATGTAATACAGACGTTTTGGACATCGTTTTCGCCTCTGCCTTATAATAGACTTGATTGTGATTACAAAAACTTCAATGTAGGATATGCCAAAGGAAATAAGATAAATATAGGAGCTGAACTGTCGTACAATGATGATTTATTTTCGATTTATGCAAAAGCGGTTTATAATAAATATAACTTAAAGACGGAGGATAATATCGAAATTGAACACGCATGGCACAAGCCGACTTTTGAAGGCAATTTGAATTTACGTTATAAAATTTCGTACGATTTGGTTCTTACTGCCGATTTGCGAACATTGCTCAAACGTTATGCTGTTGACAATTTTTTCATAACAGACGATATGCTTGCTCTTCCAACTGTAACAGACCGCAAACTGAAAGACGTTTTTGATTTGAGCATTGGAGCCGAGTATCTTATTACAAACAGTTTTTCGGTATTTGGAAATTTGTCGAATGTATTAAACCAGAAATACGATATTTACAGTCGCTATCAAGTGCCGGGATTTATTGCCTCCGTAGGGCTTACTTACAGATTTTAGATGCAATTAATAATTAACAATTAAGAGAACGTCATTGCGAAGGCGTTAGCCTGAAGCAATCCAGATGGGAGCTACATAAACGGATTGGAAGAAGTAAATTATTAAATCTTTAAATCAGTAAAAATATGAAACATCCATGATAAAAAATTCGGACACACAAGGGAATGATTATAAGACAAATAAAAAATATAAACACATAAAAAAAATAAAATTATTTGGTCTAATACTGTTGATATTAACAGTAATTGCTTGTAAACAGAAAGAACAGATTATAATGGAATCTTACAAGAGAGAGGTTTCAGTTTCAGTTTTATTAAGTAAAGATGCTACAAATATAAAAATTAAATGGGGAGACGGGGCAATATCAAACATTAATGATAGTAAAATAAACGACGATGATTGGTTAGTGTTTTTTCACAAATATATAGATGAAAAATTGCATAATATTGTTATAACTGTTGATAATTTACAAGAATTACGGTGTTCCCATAATCAATTAACGAGTCTGAATATTATCAATTGTCCTGAATTAAGAAAAATATATTGTACCAATAATCGTTTAACAAATTTAGATATTAGTAAATGCACAGAGTTACAAACTTTATTTTGCCACAAAAATCAATTAACAAGATTGAATATAGGTAGTTGTCCGAAGTTGGAATGGATATCATGCGACAATAATCAATTAACAAGTTTAGATATTAGTAATTGTCCTGAGATGAGACATTTAGATTGCATCGAAAATAACTTAACGACTTTGGATATAAGTAAATGTAGTAGATTAATGTATTTACGTTGCCAGCAAAATCAATTAACAACTTTGGTTGTAAATAAATATAACGAGGAGTTAAGAGGATTATATTGCGAACAAAATCAATTAACGAGTCTGAATATTGGCAATTGTCCGAAATTAGTAGAATTATGGTGCAACTATAATCAATTAACAACTTTGGATATTAGCAATTGCCCGAGATTGTCAGAATTACGGTGTTCCTATAATCAATTAACGAGTCTGAATATTATCAATTGTCCTGAATTAAAAAAAATAGATTGTACCAATAATCGTTTAACAACTTTGGATATTAGTAAATATACAAAGTTGAAAGATTTAGATTGCGACAACAATGTTAAAGTGCAAAGATAATAATTAATATGTCAATGATTTATGATAAAAACCTTTGCGAAACTTTCGTGTAAGTCTTTATAACAAAATATAAAATGCAGCAAAAAATACAAATAACCGCTTCGCCCGAAGATGCAAGTAACAGTGAGATTATAAAAAGGTTAGCAGCGCAAAAACTCAACGTTGCAGCCTCCGAAATAAGCGACATTCGCATCGAGCGCAAATCAATAGATGCACGCTCGCGCGAGCCGAAAATAAACTTGACTCTGAATGTATTCTGCGGCGAGAAACCTGTATTGCTCAAAGAGGAATTTAAATATCAAAATGTAACAAACAAGCCTGAAGTCGTAATTGTCGGTTCGGGTCCGGCAGGATTGTTTGCCTCGCTTCGACTTATAGAACTTGGATTGAAACCTGTGATTCTCGAACGTGGAAAAAATGTAAGCGAGCGTAAAAAAGACATTGCTGCAATGATTCGCGCCAAAACCGTAAATGCCGAGTCAAACTATTGTTACGGCGAAGGCGGAGCAGGAACATTTTCGGACGGTAAATTATATACACGTTCAAATAAGCGCGGTAACGTTTTCGGAATACTTCAACGTTTCCATTTTCATGGAGCGCAGGACGAAATTCTCTACGAATCGCATCCTCATATTGGTACCGACAAATTGCCCGAAATTGTTAAAAATATGAGCCGCACAATAGTCGAATGTGGCGGCAAAATTTATTTCGACAGCAAGGTTGATGATATAATTATTTCCAATAAAAAAGCGTTGGGAGTAAAATGCTCGAACGGCAATATTTACGAGGCAAAAGCCATAGCGCTTGCAACAGGACATTCGGCTCGCGACATATATGAATTGCTGGACAGAAAAAATATAAAAATCGAAGCGAAAAATTTTGCTGTCGGCGTGCGGGTAGAGCATCCGCAATCGCTGATTGATTCGATACAGTATCATTGCAAAACGCGTGGAGAATTTTTGCCCGCCGCAAGTTATGCGTTGACGGCGCAGGCATACGGGCGCGGCGTATATTCGTTTTGCATGTGTCCGGGAGGATATATCGTTCCCGCATCAACATCAGCCGCCGAGATTGTTGTAAACGGAATGTCGTCGTCGCAAAGGCATACGGCATTTGCAAATTCGGGAATTGTAGTGGAAACGCGAATTGAAGATTTGAAAGATTTTGAAAAGTATGAAAACATGTGTGGACTGAAATTTCAGCAGCAAATAGAACAGTCATCTTTTGCAAATGGCGGCGGCGGACAAGTTGCTCCCGCACAGCGTTTGACTGATTTTGTAAACTCGAAATATTCATCTTCTCTGCCCGACTGCTCATATATTGTCGGACTGGCGACATCCGCTCTGCACGAGTGGTTGCCCGATGCTCTTGCCAGACGTTTGCAGGAAGCATTCAGAATTTTTGATAAAAAAATGCGCGGATTTCTTACCGCCGAAGCATTGATTGCAGGAGTTGAGTCGCGCTCATCTTCGCCTGTCCGCATTCCGCGCAACGACGACATGCAACATGTCGATATCGAAGGATTGTATGTTTGCGGCGAAGGCGCAGGATACGCAGGCGGAATAACATCTTCGGCAATGGACGGCGAAAAATGCGCCGAAAAGATTAAAAATGCTGTTTTCAAATAAGATTGTAAATCAATTAAAAAGTCATAATATTTTTCTCAACTGTAATTTGCCTGCATATAATTCAAAATATTTCATGTAAATTTGTAAAAAAATAAATAATATCATGAAAATTTATACAAAAACAGGCGATAAGGGCATAACATCTTTGATTGGCGGTACGCGAGTTCCCAAATTTCACATTCGTGTCGAAGCGTACGGAACGGTTGACGAACTGATTTCATATATAGGATTGATTCGTTCGCAAAAAATTGACTTGCATATAATTGCAACTTTGCACCAAATTCAAATCAAACTGATGGACATTGCAGCAATTGTTGCAAGCGATGAACGTGCAAAAAAACTTCGCCAGATTACCGATGACGACATTTATTTGCTCGAAAACGAAATAGACAAATACGATGCAGAACTTGAGCCGCTCAGATATTTTGTGCTTCCGGGAGGACACAACTGTCCCTCCTTCTGTCATATTGCGCGATGCATTTGTCGCCGAGCCGAACGACTGATTTTGCGAGTTGATGAAGAATACCCTGTTCCCGAAAATGTGTTGATTTATATAAATCGCTTATCGGACTATCTTTTTATTCTTGCACGGAAACTGCATAAAGATCTTGATATTCAAGAACTTTTATGGATACCTGACAAATGATATTAACAATTTATAAATTATTGTTTGTAAAAATTTCACTAAACATATTGTTTTAATCAAAATTATTTATACTTTCGCACTTCCAAAATATGGAGTTGAATTATTAATTGGTTAATTATTAAAAATTTTTATTATGTACTGGACATTAGAACTTGCTTCAAAATTAGAAGACGCTCCTTGGCCTGCAACCAAGGAAGAATTAATTGATTATGCCGTACGTTCCGGCGCTCCGTTGGAAGTTGTTGAAAATCTTCAAGAACTGGAAGACGATGGTGAAATTTATGAAAATATTGACGATATTTGGCCTGATTATCCCAGTAAAGACGACTTCTTCTTTAATGAAGATGAATATTAAATTCATAATATTGTTGTATGGATAGAAGATCTCGTTTGATCTTCTATCTTTATTATATATGAAATAAATTTTGATATGCACACAATAGAACTCGAAAACATGGAATTTTTTGCTCATCACGGCTGTTTTGAAGAAGAGCAAATTACAGGAAACAAATTCATTGTTAATTTAAAAATAACTGCCAAAGAATCATTATCCGAAATTACCGATAATATTAATGATGCAGTTAATTATCAGACAATATACAATATTGTTGGCAGAGAAATGAAACAAAGATCGCATTTGCTCGAAAATGTCTGTAAACGCATACTTGACGCTGTTTATCAAGAAATTGACAACATAGAAACCATAAGCGTAAAAATCAGCAAAGTAAACCCGCCAATGGGCGGAAAAATATACTGCGCAAGCGTTACAATGCAACTTCCGTCGCAACGGATTTCTTCGTGTTCCGGATAATCCCCCGAAAATTGAAGATTGTTCACTGACTTTATTATAGTCAGTCCTTAAAAATAAAAAAATCAGCAATAATACGACATTATTTCTGTCAATTTTATTTTGACATAAAAGCAAGCAGCACGTCATTGCGAGGAGCGCAGCGACGAAGCAACCGAAGCGCAGCGGAGTTAATCCAGAAAAATAAACAATGAAAAAATGGCAAATAATTTTCTGGATTGCTTCGGCTCACCAGCAAAACCCTGTGTCTACAATGTTTGATATTCGCTTCAAATTATTATCTTTGCATAATTTAAAATTATTATTTGTTATGTTAGAAAAGTTGATTAAATATGTCTTACCCT